>DASWAB010000057.1:0-9716 GCA_036391375.1 Nitrospirota bacterium | reverse complement strand
CGTGATGGACTTGACGCCGCTGATCGTGTTCACGGCCTCCTCGATCGTGTCCGTAACGTCCACTTCCATGATCTCCGGCGAGGCGCCCGTGAGTTTGGTCGTGATGTTCACGACCGGAAAATCGACCTTCGGAAAGAGATCGAGCGCCAGGCGCGGGAACGCCACGAGACCGAACACGATCAGGGCAAGGGCCACCATGGTCATGAACACAGGACGTTTTATGGATATTTCAGGAAGTTTCACGTTCAACCCTTAATCAGAAAAACTCAGACCGTGAAAGGTGAGCGCGCCAAAGACTGTTCCGTTCGCTTCACCTTTTCCTTTTTCATTCCTTCCCCAGCAATCCAACCGATTTCCTCAGCCGCAGGACGGCGAGCTCGCGGTCATAGCCGGCGTTCATCAGCTCCCGCTCCGCAAAAGTCAGGGCCTGCTCCGCATCGATGAGCGAAAGGCTCGCGAGGAGTCCTTCGGAAAACAGACTTTCGACCGCGTCGTAATTGCCTATTGCGTAATCCATACCGAGCTTCGCCGTTTCGAGGACGGATATAACGGTCTGAAGGTTCACGTACGCCTCCTGCACATCGGACTCGATGGATTGCCGGAGAAAACCGCTCGAGAGCTCCGCCTGACGCACTTTCGATCTGGCTTCGGACACTTCGGCCTTCATGAGCCCGCCCTCGAAGATCGGGATGGTGAGCCGGAGCCCCGCGTAATAGGTCGTCGCATCCGTAAAGATGGCGGGCTCCGAGTCCTGGTATTGCATTCCCGCAACCGCCGCGAGCTGCGGATAGTGCGCGCCGCGCACGATCGTGACATTCTCCTCGGCGATGTCCTTGTTCATCCGGGCGCTCGCGTAATCACCGCGGTTCGAGAGGGCCGCCTTTTGGAGGCTGTCGAGGCTGTCCGCGGGCTGCTCAAGCGGCGACGGCTCCGCGAGCTGCGCGTCAACCGGGAGTTTGGTCAGGAGGCTCAGTTTCTCTTTTGCGATTTTCAGCCCGTCCTGGGACCGCACGAGCGCAATCCTCGCCTGGCTCACGAGCGAATTTGCCCGGAGCAGGGCCGACTGGTTTGCCTTGCTCCTTCTGGTCGCTGCCTCGCGCTCGGTTGTTTTTTTGTGGTGCTCCATCCGCTCGAGGGACCGCCTGCTGATGTCCACGGACTTCTGCGCCTTGAGCACGCCGTAGTAAGCCTCGGCGACCTTCATCATCATGTCCTGCTTGATAAAAGACAGGTCCTCCGAGCTGGTCTCGCGCATTTTTTGTGCGGCGTGGAGGGCCGCCAGGGTCCTCCCCCCGGTGTACAACGGCTGGGTCAGGGTCAATGAGGCCAGATACTGTTCGTTGGGCTGGAACAGAAACGCCCCCCCGCCCCGAGGAAGCGCCTCGTTAAACCGCGTGTACTCGCCCTGCGCGATGAGCCTGGGGTAGAGATAGGTCCATGCCTGATCGATTCTTGCTTCCGATTGAAATACATTTTCCTCCGAAAGCTTGACCAATTCATTCGCCGAAAGCGCGGCCCGGTACGCGTCATCGATCGTGTAGACCCTGCCGTCCGCTCCGGCCGACGCGGCCCATCCGCTCATTGCCAAAAACATGATGAATGCCTGCACGGTTTTCATGTTTGAGAATCCTTTTCGTCGTTTACCCGCACGGAGGGTCGGGACTTCAACGCCAAGCCGCTGAAAAAAAGGTCCGTTACGAAAACGCCGAATTTTTTGGGGGACAGATTAACGCATCTGCCGTGCACGTGTTCCGCCATGGGCTGCAGGATGAAATTATGGACAATGACGCCGAGCAAGGACGCAACAGCCAGTGAGGGATCGAACTTCCTGAGATCACCCTTTCGCATGCCTTCCTGGAAAATCCGGAAAAGATGAGCGTAGTTGTCGGCAAAATATTTTTCACAGATACAGGCGTTTTTTCCTCCGCTTCCCGCAAACTCCATCGCCAAGATCCGGCGCAGGTCTTCATTGCCCTGTTGAAAGCGGATGAAACCTTCCACATACTTTTGAATCTTTTGCCTGACGGAAGCGCGCGACTGGAAAATCTCATCATTCCAGATTGCGGCCATGGAAGAAAAAGAATCCGAAAGCACCGACCTATACAGGCCCTTCTTGTTCTTGAAGTGATAGTAGATCATGGCATTGTTGACACGCGCGGCCTCGGCCACTTCCCGGGTCGACGCGCCCTCGAAACCACGCCGCGCGAACACGCGCCGGGCCGCCTTCAGGATCGCGTCCCGGGAATCCCTGTTCGCAGTTTTTGTTTTCGGCCGCCTGCCGATGACCGGTGTTTTCAAAGTGCGCTTTTTTGTCGCCATGATAATTTAATCAAACGGTTAATTAATTAGAGCTTACCATAGCGTATTGAAAACGGCTTGTCAAGATTTTTTTGAACAGGTTGGGGTGAATTTCACTGCGGGCGGACGAGAGAGGCGGCTTTATACTTTTTGTTTTGCCAGGTCTTCAAAGCTGGTCTTTCTGAGCGTTTCAGCCATCCTGGCCTGGACGGCGGCCCAGAGAAGGTGAGTCGGGCAGTGTTTTGAAAACGAGCATTTTTTCTTGTCGGCAAGGCAGACATTGATGGCGAGTTTCCCTTCAATGGCATCGAGGACTTCAAGGACCGATATCTCTCGCGCCTGCTTGGCAAGCGAGAAGCCCCCTTTTACGCCCCGATACGACCGCACGATTCTCGCTTTGACCAGTTTCTGCAGAATCTTGGCGAGAAAACTCCGCGGTATCTTGTATTCTTCGGAAATCTCGTTTACAAAGCTGACTTTTTTAAAAGGCTGGCGGGAAAGATAGAGGACGCTTCTGATCCCATAATCCCCTTCACGAGTTATTTGCATGACCTTACTATAGCAAACCTGCCGTCTTTGTCAAGCGGAATGGCCGCTTTTTTCATGGGCCGGCCTCCCCTGGTTTAAGGATCGTTTTTTTATGCTATAATCACCCAGCGGATGATTTTAGCCGGCGCAAACAGATCGGTATTCCGCTGGCGGAACCGAGGGGCCTCGCTGAACCGTCGTCCCGCCGCAAACGACATGGGAACGATACAGAGTCCGACGCCCGTCAAACTTTTTTTCGGGATGCTGTCCCCCGAACCTTCGCTGTTTGCTCGCTGCGCGGATATCCTTTGCCGTGAATACGGCCCCCTCGATTTCGAGAGCGGCGTGTGGCCGTGGGAAAAGACGGGCTATTATCGGGCGGAAATGGGGGCCGGCCTTCTGCGAAAATTCATTTTTTGCGAACGGCTGATCGATCCGTCGCAGCTGCCGGCGGTCAAAATTTTCACCAACGCGGTTGAAAAGGAATTTACGACAGCGGGGAGCGGCCCGCCCCGACGGCGGATCAACATTGATCCGGGCTATGTCACGGAGGCAAAGGTCGTTCTCGCGACAACCAAGGACTTCTCCCATCGCATCTATATCGACGGCGGCATCTACGCCGAGGTGACGCTCCGCTACAACACCGCCGGGCGGGACTTTACCGCCTTCGACTACACCTATCCCGATTACCGCACGGACGCCTACCGAACGCTCTTTAACAACGCCCGGAAACTGCTGCGGTCCGCAATGAAAAAAAGCTGAACTGACGGGAGGCGCGCTTGTTACGCGGGAGGATACGTTCCGGCGGAAGACGATTCTTCGCGTTGAGGCTCCGCGGAGAAAAAGTCTGCCGCGGTTTTGAGGCTTTCCGGTTTTATAAATTCATGGACCGTGAGATGGATGCGATCAGAGGGTTTTATGTCCTTGTCCTCGAAGATAAAATTGAGGGTGTTCCAGGATTGAAATTCTTTTACCGCCGCGCGTATCTGTTCCTGAACCATCATCTCAATGACCCCGAACGCGACCTTGCCCGACTGGTGCAGCAGGCTCCCCAGCGAGGCGTAGGAATTTTTCTTCTGCAGTTCCAGGGCATCCATCAGGTCCCTCTCGCTGATCACGCTGTCTTCGAGCAGCAGATCGCCGATGGAGCGGGAACAGGGAGAGAATGCCTGGAGGATCTTCCCTTCGTGGAACAGCATGGTGCCGATGTTGTTGCCGGACTCCAGGACCAGTTCGCCGGTGCGCCCCTGCATGCCGATAAGGAGGATGATATCCGTTACCGAAAAGCCCATTGCGCCCTTCATGAGTTATTATTTAATCATAAAAGAGCCCCGCTGTCAAACAACGAAGCATCGAGAGACAGCAGGCGCGTCGGAGCCTTCCTTCCATCGGCTTGAGACTCCGGTGGAACGATGCCGCGCAAGAAACTCATTGACATTGGCATACTTCTATGTTAAAAACTTTAAAAGTTCTAACAGTTACGTCATCATCTTGTCTGACGAAGGGACGGGTATTGCACAGCATGGGAATTGCAAAAAGAGCGCAAGCCATAAAACCATCTCCCACCCTGGCGACGGCCGCGAAAGCCAAGGCCATGAAGGCGCAGGGGATCGATGTGGTGGACTTCGGGGTTGGCGAACCCGATTTCGATACGCCGGAGAATGTAAAGCAGGCGGGAATCAAAGCGATCCAGTCAGGATTCACAAAATACACGCCTGCAGGCGGCACCGACGAACTGAAGGAAGCCGTCGTGGAGAAGTTCCGGAAGGACAACGGCTTGCAGTATGAAAAATCCCAGGTTCTCGTCTCCTGCGGGGCGAAGCACAGCCTGTACAACATCGCCGAGGCATTGTTCGATCCGGGCGATGAGATTATCATCCCCTCCCCCTACTGGGTTTCCTACCCGGACCAGGTGCTCCTGAATGACGCCGTCCCGGTCGTTGTAGAGACCACGGAAGCGGAAGGGTTCAGGCTCTCGGCGCGGAAACTGGAAAAGGCCGTCACCAAAAAAACGAAAGCGCTGGTGTTGAACAGCCCCTCCAACCCTACCGGCCTGGCTTACGACAAAAAAACGCTCGAGGAGATCGCCGCCGTCGCCGTGAAACATAAACTGTATGTAATCTCCGATGAGATCTACGAAAAACTGATCTACGACGGATTCGAACACTTCAGCATCGCCTCGCTCGGCCGGGAAATCAAGGAACTGACCATCGTCGTGAACGGCGTGTCCAAATCCCATGCCATGACCGGCTGGCGCATCGGCTATGCCGCCGGCCCCAAGGACGTCATCACCGCCATGGCAAACATTCAGAGCCAGAGCACATCAAACCCGACCTCTATATCGCAAAAGGCCGCACTGGAGGCGCTCCGCGGCCCCCAGGACTTCATCAAGACCATGAATGCCGAATTCGACCGAAGAAGAAAATATATGGTGGAGCGGCTGAACAACATGGGCATGCCGTGTCTTATGCCCGTGGGGGCGTTTTACGCTTTTCCGAACGTTTCAAAGCTGTTCGGGAAATCAGCAAACGGAAAAACGATACAAGGGTCTTCCGATCTCGCCGCGTATCTGCTGGAAAAAGCGAACGTCGCGCTCGTCTCCGGCGACGCCTTCGGGGCTGATTCTCATATCCGGCTCTCGTACGCCACGTCCATGGAGAGCATCCGGACCGGCCTTGACAGGATGGAAAAAGCCGTCTCCCTCTTGCGGTAGCAACAGCATTCATTCGGGCTGCCGCCTGTATTTCTGCGATAAGGAGGTCTTCTCCCGCGATGAAAATCGTCACCTACCTGTTGACTGTCCTGCTCATCGTGATCCTCGGCGCCGCGGCATACTTTTACCTTTATACGTTCAAGCCCATGGCGGCCGAGACGGCTGAGTACGAACGCGTGAAAATCCGCCTCCCCGAGCTTGAAAAGGCAAAGGCTGAGCTGAAAAAACTGCAAGAGCGGGAACGTCAGGAAACCGCGTGGATAAACCCGGTGATTGACGCCATCAACACAGTTTTCGCGGACGAGATCAAAAGCGGGAAAATGGAGGCGCTTACGGCAGGCAATGCGGTGGTGATCAACATCACGGAGCAGCTGCTCTATATGCCCGGCTCCTATACGTTTGCGCGGGAAAGCCGCCCGATGCTCATAAAACTGAGCACGCTGCTCAGCAGCAATATCGCAAAGGGGAAGGAACTTTCCATCGGGAACACGACCGAGGGGGTTTCCGCGCAGGGCAGAGGCAGGAGAAGAATCCCGGCAAAAGACGCGCGAACACTCGCCGCGGACCGGTCGGCGGAACTCGTAAAATATCTTGAAAAGAACGGCGTAAACAGGGACGCTCTCATCGCCGCCGCCTATTCGGCGAAACAGCCTGAGGTCGGGCTCAGGATCAAGGACCGTAAAACCGTGATCATCATCGAGCCCCCCATCGTTGCCCCGCCGTCCGCCGCCAGCCAGGGAAAGGCGCCTGTACAGGCCCCTGCAAAACCCGCAGCGGAGACCCCGGGAGCAATGACGCAGCCGGCGGCGCAACCAAAGCCGATCCAGCCCGCTCAGCCGAAACCGCAATAAGGGGCGCGGCATGACGCTCTGCTTTTCGCCGTCACCTTATCCCAAGCGGTGCATCGATGCGCGATGAACGCCTGCAAGAAAAAATTTCCCGGCTCGAGCAGGAGCTTCAGCAATGCCATGCCCATGAAAAAACGCTGGGCGACCTGCTCGAAAAAAAGCTGAACGAAATTTACACCCTCTACCACATCTCCCGCACGATCGGCTCGCTCCTGGACCTGCAGGAGATGCTTCGCCAGGTAATCGGCATCATCAAAAAGGCCCTCTCCTTTGAACGCATATCGGTCTATCTGCTGAACGATCAGAGAAAACTCGACCTGGTCTTTTCCAGCGGACTCAATATCGGGCAAAAAGTGGTTTTGCAGCACGGGGAAGGCACCCCCGGCCGCATCAGTGAGAACGGCGAACACGTTCACATCCACGATCTTTCGGTCTTTTACGAGACGTTCGATGATTTCATCCACCACCCCGCGGAAGAAAAACGCGGCGGTTCCTACATCGGCATTGCCATCAAGGCGCACAACACGATCATGGGGGTCATCGGCATGGACAACCCTGCGAAATTCGGCCTCACGGTGGATGACATGGATTTCATGGCGATCATTTCGCACCAGCTTGCAGCCGGCATAGAGAAATCACGACTCTTCGATCAAATACAAAGGATGTCTCAACATGACGGTCTGACCGGCCTCTACAATCACCGGACGTTCCAGGAAAAGCTGCAACAGGAACTCAACAGGCGGGAGAGGACCCGGAAGCCTCTCTCGCTCGTGATGCTCGATATCGACTGCTTCAAGCAATTCAACGACAATCACGGCCATCAGGCCGGAGACGCCGTCCTCGCAAAACTATCGAACATCATAACAAGCCAGAGCCGGAGCACCAGCATTGATATCTGTTGCCGCTACGGCGGCGAGGAATTTGCCATTATTATGCCCGAGCTGGAACTCCATCAGGCAGTCAGGGTGGCCGAGCGGATCAGAAAAGCGGTGGAGAGAACCGTATTTACCCTCAGGGAAGGAACTCCGGTCGGCGCGGTCACGATCAGCCTCGGGGTCGCCGGCGTCATGGCTGAGGAAGACCTTGGGCCGGAAGAGCTTGTCAAAAAAGCCGATGACGCTCTCTACCTCTCCAAAAATAACGGCAGAAACATGGTGAGCTATTCGCCCGCCGCCGATCAAAAAAACGGTTAGCCTTCTTTTTCGTAGGATCGGCATTCCCGTGGTGTGAGGCACCCATGATTACCACTGATTAGTGCGCGCCCGTTTTCTGTTTCAGGTAATTGATAAATTCACCAGCCCTCTGCAAGGCGGCGGGATTGCTTTCCATGGCGATATAGCGATTGGCGTATTGAAGCGCCATCTCCTGCTTTCCCGATTGGTCCAGGGCCAGTGCGGCGTTCCAGTAGCGCGCGGGGACATCGGGCTCCCGCTCGACCGCCCTCAGGAACAGTTCAACCGCTTTTTCATAATTTTTCCTGATCATGTAGACCTGCGCCATGGTATTCAGCGCCTGGGGCATTGAGGGGTCTACCGTAAGCGCAACCTGCGCCGCGGCCGCCGCATCGTCAAACCGTCCTTTTTGCATGAACGCGATCGAGAGATTATTCAGCAGGCTCGGGTCGTTGGGCGCGAAACGGAGGCCGGTCTGCCATGCGGAAATGGCTTCATCGAACCGGGACTCCCGGAAATAGACAACGCCGATCTCCCGGTAGAGGTCCCGCGGCGGGACGCTCCCGTCGTCTCTGAGATCCAGTACGGTCTGGAATTGCCGGAGCGCCTCATCATAATACTTTGCCGCCTCCGCCGCGTTGCCGGCGAGCGATCCGGCGGTGGACAGCGCCTGCCCGTAATTTTCGTGCGCCCTCCGTTTGTTCGGCGAACTCTCCGTGACGCTCTTCCAGAGCGTAACATGGCTGCGGTAGATGCTGTTTCTCTCATAGGCGGCCGCCGTGAGAACGCCGATGATCAGCAGAAACAGCGCGAATGCTATGAGTGAAAAAGGATATCTCTTTTCCGCGGGTAAGTTCATGGCCACGCTTTTTTGCGCAGTCATGTTTTTATCCATGCCTTTTTGCTTTATGCCTTTTTTCTTTTTCATGAGGTAATATTATTATTGAAACCGTCTTGATGTCAAGAAAAATGAACAGGAAAAGCGGGATCGGGCGAAGCGACCCTGCTATGCCGCGTCCGTTTCATTTCAACCGCGTCAGACTCGTCCCCGGGTAATAGTGCGACAGGATGGCTTGAAAATCATATCCCTCTTGCGCCATCTCCTTCGCGCCCCATTGGCAGAGCCCGACTCCGTGTCCGTTCCCTCTGCCTGAAATCACCGTTTCGTTCCCCGCCAGTTCCAGCTCAAAAAACGCGCTTGGGATCACCGTCTTTCCCAGCGCGGTCCTGAGCGCTTCCCCGGAGACGGAGACCGTCCCGCCGCCGGTTTGGACCACCACGCGTTTCACCCGGCCCGCGGGGGTAATGGCCTCTATGCGCATGTCCGAGATTTCTCCCACCTGATGACCCGCCCGTCTCAGCGCGCCGGCGACGGCGGCAGTATTGACCCTCTTTTCCCACAACTCGTCTTTTACAATCTCCTGGCATTCGCAATCGACGCCCTTTAGATACGGCGCGTCTATGCCCCAGAGTTCCGCGGCGTCCTCCGTGTGCCCGCCGCAGTTTGAATGATAGAACGCGGGGATGATCTCTCCGCGGTAAACGATGACCAGCCCTTTTGTGTCCCGCACCGCTTTGATAGCGCTCAGGCGTTCCCCCCCGCCGCCGTTGTAGACCTGGCTGTTCACGGTCGCAAGGATATGGTAGACACGGGTCCCCGCCGTCCGTTTCCGGTACAACGCGTAGGTCCGCGCGGCCACGGCCTGCGCCTTCAGCGCTTCGAACTCCCACGCATGGGGGACTTCGGAGGCAATCACCCCCTGGAGATAGTCCTCAAGATCAAGGTCGTTAATGACGATGATAAGGCCGGATTTCTTTTTTCTTAGCTCAACCCATCCCCGGTAGCTCCTGCCGTTCACTTGCGTGAAGTCTCCTGCCGATCTGACACGCACCGGCCTGGCGCCCACCGACGCCGGGCTGAACGTCAACCTCTTATCGTCAGCCCCGGACGCCGCACCGACAACGATCAGCCCCGCCGCTGAGGCAAGCGCAACGGACGGCTGGTTGTCGGCAATAGCGACCCGTATATTTTCGGAAGAGCGCGAGGTTCCGGGAAAAGACAAAACGGCGATGCAGGCGGCGAGTATGAATGAATGGTTTTTGAGCTGCATACGTATCAGACAGCGTCAGCGGCTGGGCCCGAGAACCTGCCCTGCT
>DASWAB010000056.1:0-1564 GCA_036391375.1 Nitrospirota bacterium | reverse complement strand
TCCCGAGGGGAGGAAATGGTGCTCGACCCGGAATGCCGCACCTATGTGATCAAGAATCGCGCCGTAACCCGCCGTATCGGCGGCACGCTATACTCCTTCTGCAGCGAGGCCTGCGCCCGGCGATTCGAGGAGAAAAAACGGGGCTGACCGTGGTGCATAAGAAATGGCGCGGATTCGAAGAAATATATTTTTTTTGCTCAGGCTCGTGGCCTCGATTCTGCTCCTCAGTTGCGTCTCTCCGTCGCCCGAGGCCTCTCCGGAAAAGGCCGGCGCATCCGCGGCGCCCTCTGCGCCGACCGGCGGGCAGGTCAGGCTTGTCATCTGGAAATCCCACTATACCGTGACCCTCTACAAGGGAGAGACGCCGTTTAAAACATACCGGGCGGTCTTCGGCAAGGGCTATTTGGACGGCGACAAGCGGATGCGGGGGGACCGGCGGACCCCCGAAGGCGAGTTCTACATCTGCACGATGAATCTCAGCAAGCGATTTTACAAGTTCATGGGACTGAGCTATCCAGATGTGCGCCACGCGGAATACGGCCTTCTGTCCAATATCATTTCGCCTCTGGAATATGCGTCGATCAAGAAAGCGATCGATGACCGGCAGCAGCCGCCATGGGAGACCCGGCTCGGCGGGGCCGTCGGCATCCACGGAAGAACGGCCGGCGCCGCGACCGCGCCCCCCCAATATCTCAACAGGAACTGGACCGACGGCTGCATCGCCCTCGACAACGCGGATGTGGACGAGATCTACAGCATGGTGTCCCTCGGCACGCCGGTCACGATTTTGCCATGAGAGAGAAAGCGGCTCATGGGCTCATGGCAATTACAACGGGCAGTAAGCTCCGATCCGCTGTTGACTATGAAAGAACGCTCGCTTGAACAAACTTCCCAGGATACCCTCCTTGAACCTTTCCGGAAAGAGCTCTCCCGCTGCGTAAAGTGCGGGGCGTGCAGGGCGGTCTGTCCTTCGTTCCTTGCGCAGCGTGAAGAATCGCTTTCGGCCCGCGGCAGAATGGCGCTCGTGAGCGGCGTGCTGGAGGGCAGGCTCTCCGCTTCCGGGATTTACCGGGACCGACTCTCCACGTGCATGAGCTGTCTGGCCTGTGAAGCGGCCTGTCCGAGCGGCGTGCCGGTTACGGAGATCATTCAGGCGGCGAAAGAACAGGCGCTCCGCGAGGCCGGGGCCGGGATCATCGACACGATCGTCGCCGGCTTCGTAAAACATCCCGCGGCATTCCGCGCTGCCGCGTGGCTCGCGCCCGCCGCGCTGCATTACACAAGGGGACAGGGGGCAAGGGACAGGTGGCGGAAGGAACGTTCAAGGTCCGGGATACAAGGCTTAAAAAAGCAGCGGTCAAAAGGCACGATCGCATTTTTCCCGGGGTGCGCGGTCGAGTACTTTCAACCGGACATCGAACAGGCGACGATAAGCATCCTGAACGCCATGGGATACGACACCATCATACCCGAGGGCCGTCTGTGCTGCGGGAGACCGCTGCTTTCCCTGGGAGCCGTCCAGGCGGCCCGGGGGCTTGCGGAGCAAAACAACGCGCTGCTTGCG
>DASWAB010000055.1:0-2776 GCA_036391375.1 Nitrospirota bacterium | reverse complement strand
GTGTCCGCCCAGCCGCACCGCCGCGGCCTGCCGGTCGTGGCCCCGTACTCCCTGCCGCGGGCGCGGAGCAGCTCGCCCAGCTTGTTCTCCTGCTCCGTGGGGAACGGACCGCTGCCCACCCGCGTGGTGTACGCCTTCACGATGCCCATCACCTCGGAGACGGCGTTCGGCCCGATGCCGAGGCCCGTGCAGGCGCCGCCCGCCGTGGGAGAAGACGAGGTCACAAAGGGGTACGTCCCGTGGTCAACGTCGAGGTGTGTGCCCTGCGCCCCTTCGGCCAGGACCTTCTTGTTCTTCGCAATCGCCCGGTTCAGGACAAGCGTCGTGTCGTCGATGTATTTTCGGAGCCTCTTTGCGTACGACAGGTACTCTTCGTATATCTGGTCCAGCTGCACCAGGGGCGCGTTGTAGAAGCGCTCCAGCAGAAAGTTCGCCTCCCCGGTGTTGCACGCGAGTTTCTCCCGGAATGCCTCGGGATCGAGGATATCGGCCATCCGGATGCCCTTGCGGTTGATCTTGTCCGCGTAGGCCGGCCCGATGCCCCGGCCCGTGGTCCCGATTTTCTTGCTGCCCTTGAGGTTCTCGCTCGCGACATCGAGGGCCTTGTGGTACGGCATGATCAGGTGGGCGTTCTTGCTGATGACCAGCCTCCCGTCGACCCGGATTCCGCGCCTCTTCAGGTTGTCCATCTCCTCGATGAGCGCCCCCGGATCGACCACCACGCCGTTGCCGATGATACAGGTTTTCCCCGTGTGCAGGATGCCGGACGGGATCAGATGCAGAATGAACTCGTCCTTCCCCACCACCACGGTGTGGCCGGCGTTATGCCCTCCCTGATAGCGCGCGACGACGTCCGCGCGCTCGGTCAGAAGGTCGATGATCTTTCCTTTTCCTTCGTCGCCCCATTGAGAGCCGACCACGACTAAGACTGGCATTGTTTCTCCTTAAAACGATTTTACCACGGAGGTCACGGAGAACAATAGGGAGCATTGACAGACTTCCTGTTCATCCCTCTGTGTCTCAGCGGCAGGTTCCGGACTTATATTTTTATCTGCTTCACCGACAGCACGTTCGGAAGCTTTTTGATCTTTGCCATGATGTCATCGGACGCCTGGCTGTCGATGCTCACCACCGACATGGCGAGGCCGCCCTGCTTCTCCCGGCCGAATTGCATGCGCGCGATGTTGATGCCGTTCTGGCCCAAGAGCGTGCCGATGCCCCCGATCACGCCCGGCTTGTCGTTGTTCATGAGCACGAGCATATCGCCCTCGGGAACGGCCTCCATGGGGAAGTCGTCCACCTGGATGATGCGCGGCTCTTTTCTGCTGTTGAGCGTCCCCACCACGGAGAGGTCCTTGCCTCCCGCCTTGACCTTGATCGTGACGAGGCTCGTGTACTCGGTGGCGCCGCTCGACTTGGAGACCTTGACCTCGATGCCGCGGTCTTTGGCGATGAGCGGCGCGTTCACATAGTTCACGTTCTCCTGGATGATCGGCGTGAGCAGCCCCTTGAGCGCCGCAAGCGTGATAGGCTCCTGCTTGAGGCCGGCGGCCTCGCCGCTGTACTCCACCATCACCTGTGTGAGTCCGCCCTCGCAGAGCTGCGCCTGGAACAGGCCCATGCGCTCTGCAAGGTTGATGTAGGGGGAGAGCGTCGGGAGCTGGTCAGCGGGCACGGAGGGCACGTTCACCGCGTTCCGGACGGTGCCGGCGACGAGGTAGTCCACGATCTGCTCGGCGACCGCAACGGCCACGTTTTCCTGGGCCTCCCTGGTGGACGCGCCCAGGTGCGGCGTGGCGATAAAGTTGTCGAGGGTGAGGAGCGGATGGTTCTCAGGCGGCTCTTTCTCGAAAACGTCGAAGGCCGCGCCCGCGACCTTGCCGCTCTTCAGGGCTTCATAGAGGTCCTGCTCGTTCACGATGCCGCCGCGAGCGCAGTTGATGATGCGCACGCCGTCCTTCATCCGGCTGATCGTGTCCTTGTTGATGAGGTTCGCCGTCTCTTTTGTCTTGGGCGTGTGGAGGGTGATGAAGTCGGAACGCCGGTAGATCGTTTCCAGGTCCGCCAGCTCGATGCCGAGAGACTTCGCCTTCTCCGGGGAGATGAAGGGATCGAAGGCGAGGATCTTCATGCCCATGGCCGTGCAGCGGTTTGCCACCACGCCGCCGATGGCGCCGAGGCCGATAATGCCGAGGGTCTTGTCGTAGAGCTCCACGCCCTCGAACTTTTTCTTCTCCCACTTGCCTGCCTTGAGCGAGGAATAGGACTGCGGGATCATCCGGGCGCAGGCGAAGATCATGCCGATGGTATGCTCGGCCGTCGTAACGGTGTTGCCGCCCGGCGTGTTCATCACCACGATGCCTTTTTTCGTTGAAGCGGAGATGTCCACGTTGTCAAGACCACTCCCCGCGCGGCCCACCACCTTGAGCTTCGCGGCCTTGTCGAGCAGGCCGGCCGTCACTTTCGTCGCCGAGCGGATGATCAGTGCGTCGTAATCGCCGATGATCTTCTCGATCTCCTCCGCAGAGGTCTTGCTCCGGGCGTCGACTTCGAGGCCGGCTTTCTTGAGGATCTCGACCCCGCGGGGCGAGAGGTTGTCGCTGATCAGAACCTTCATGGAACCTCCAAAAGATAATCAGCCACAGAGGACACAGAGTTCACAGAGGGAAAAACTGCAGTTTCTAACTTAAAAACGAATGCCTTTCTATGCGTTCTCGGTGATCTCTGTGGCAAATAATTTATTTCATCAATATTTCCTGCGCCGCCGCGACGCCCG
>DASWAB010000054.1:0-8356 GCA_036391375.1 Nitrospirota bacterium | reverse complement strand
ATCAGGTAACGCCCATGAATAATCCCTCTTCCAGACGCGATCCCGCATCTGCGCTTGAGCACTTTAACGCCCATGCCGCGGAATACCTGAACGACCTCAAGGACCTCATCCGCATTCCGAGCGTCAGTTTCCCCGGATTCGATGCCGGATCGGTCGCCCGGTGCGCGGACGCCGTTGCGGCGCTCATGAAAAAGAGCGGGCTCTCGGACGTTCGCATCCTGAAGCCGGACATGGGCCATCCCTCGGTCTTCGGCCAGTGGACAGGGGCGCCGGGCAGGCCCACCATCCTTCTGTATGCGCATTACGATGTTCAGCCGACCGGAAGAGAAGAACTGTGGACGACCCCGCCGTTCGATCCGGCCGAGCGGGACGGCAGGCTCTACGGCCGCGGCGCCGCTGATGACAAGGGCGGGGTCGCAATGTATTGCGCGGCCCTGCGGTCATATCTTCAGACCGGGTCCCGCCTGCCGGTCAATGTCAAGGTCCTGATCGAGGGCGAAGAGGAGATCGGATCGTCTCACCTGGACAGTATCCTCAGAGAGAACATGGAGCTTCTCAAGGCTGATGCCGTCCTGATCGCGGACAGCGAAAACTTCGACAGCGGCGTCCCGTCGCTCACCGCGTCGCTCCGGGGCATCGTGACCGTGAACGTGGAAGTCCGCGCGCTCGCCTCAAGCGTGCATTCGGGGACATGGGGCGGACCTTTGCCCGATCCCGTGCTGGCGCTTTCAAAGATGCTCGCGGGACTGGCGGACGAGCAAGGCCGGCCGGCCATTCCGGGACTGTTAGACAAAGTTCGGCCGCTGCCCCGGAAGGAAAAGGCCGAACTCGACGCCCTTCCCTTTAAGGAGTCCCTCTACCGGAAACAGGCGAAGCTGATAAACGGCGTTGAGATCATCGGCGGCGAGGGCTCGGTCTACGAAAAAATGTGGCATCTGCCGTCCATTGCAGTGAATGCGATCGAGGCAAGCAGCCGCAAACAGGCGGCGAACATCATCAACGACACGGCATGGACGCGCATAGGCATCCGTATCGTCCCCGACTTGGATCCGGAAGAAACGCTGCGGCTGCTCGAGGAGCATCTGCTGAAACAGGCCCCCTGGGGCGTGCGGGTGAAGATCCTGCCCGAAACGCCGTCACGGTGGTGGCGGACCGAAACGAACGGCCCGGCGTTCGCGGCCGCGCTTCGCGCGCTTGAGAAGGGATATGGGAGAAAGGCTGTCGTGACGGGCGCGGGAGGCTCGATCCCTTTTGTCGAGATCATCACCGAAGCGCTCGGAGGCGCCCCTGCCCTCCTCTTCGGCGTGGGAGACCCCTCTACCGCCGCGCACTCGGAGAACGAAAGCCTTCTGATCTCCGACTGGGAAAAGGGCTGCCGGAGCCTCATCCATCTTTTTGCGGAACTGGCTGAAGAAAGGAGCGTTGCGGGCGGCTGACGGCGCGGACGCTCTCAGACTCCGGCCGATTTATGCGGGCATCGGCCCCGGGCAGGCGGAACGTTACAAGGCAAGCGATTTCTCATCCACCTTGATCGGGATTCTGCTCTGCAGCCCTGCGAGAAATGCGGTGAGGGCGTCCCGCTGTTTCCCCGCGACATACGTCTGCCGGAAAGTCTCCTTGTTCTTTTCGTAATCGCCGGGCTTTGCCTTGGGATACTGCCTCTGGTAAGCGGCAGCGAGTTCGGGTTCGGACACCATGACGCCGTCGCGTATCATCTGCTCCAGTTTTTGTCTGAGCAGGAACTCCCGCTGACTGGCCTCAAATGCCGCCGGCGACATATTGATGCGGTCAAGGAGGCGGTCATAGATGGTCTTGTCGAACCTGCCGTCCCTGGCAAAGGCCGGCGTCCTCATGATGACCGCCTGCAGTTCCTCATCGGTGACCCTGAGTCCGATACGCTCCGCTTCCTGAACAAACAGCCTGCCCACGATCAGGTCCTGCAACGCCTGCGTCCTCAGTGTTTTTGCATAGGAGTCGTCAAACTTGTCCTTAAGGAGGTCACGCATATTATCGACTAAATTCCGGTACGTCCTGTTGTATTCATCCACGGTGATCACATCGTCGCCGACTTTTGCGATCGTCCTGCCGCCGACGTCCGTTGTACGGATCCCGAAAAAAAGAAAGGTCACCGTAATGAGCGCCACGACACCCCACATCATCCAGGACATGTGTTTCCGCATCGATTCAAGCATGGTAAATCCCCCCCTGCAATGTAAAATTTATCATTCCCGCTCACTCGCTCAGTTTCTTCTTCAACAACTGGTTCACCACGTCCGGGTTTGCCTTGCCTTTGCTCGCCTTCATCGCCTGACCCACGAAGAAGCCGAAGAGCTTCTCCTTCCCTGCCTTGTAGTCAGCGGCCTGGGCCGGGTTCGCCTTGATCACCTCGTCGATGATTTTCTCGATGGCGCCGGTGTCCGAAACCTGGACCAGTCCCTGCTCTTTTACCACGGTTTCGGCGTCTTTTCCGGTCTTGTACATTTCCTCGAACACGGTCTTTGCGATCTTCGTGCTGATCACGCCGCCTTCGATCATCTTGATCATGCCCGCGAGCCGTTCCGGCTTGACCGGGCAATCCTCGATCTCCTTGCCGTCCGCGTTCAAAAGCCGCGTGAGCTCGCCCATCATCCAGTTCGAGACCGTCTTCGGCTGGGCGGAAAGCTTAACTGCTTCTTCGTAGTATGATGCCAGAGCGCGGCTCTGGGTCAGCATGTCGGCGTCGTACTCCGGCAGGCCGTACTCCTTGACGAAACGCTCGCGCTTGGCGTCCGGGAGCTCGGGGATGGTCTTTCGCAGCGATTCGACAACTTCCTTCGACACGATCACGGGGACGAGGTCCGGCTCCGGGAAATACCGGTAGTCATGCGCCTCCTCTTTGCTCCGCATGGAGAACGTGACCCCCTTGGCGGAATCGAACAGCCGCGTCTCCTGCACGACCCTGCCGCCCTCGTCGAGGATCTGCGCCTGCCGTTTGATTTCATATTCGAGCGCCTTCTGCACAAACTTGAAGGAGTTGACGTTCTTTACCTCGGCCCGTATGCCGAATTCCTTTGAGCCAACGGGCCGGATCGAGACGTTGGCGTCGCAGCGGAAGTTCCCCTTTTCCATGTCCGCGTCCGAGACCTCGATGTAGCGCAGGATGGAACGAAGCTTTTTGAGATACTCCGACGCCTCCTCCGGCGTGCGGATATCAGGCTCGGACACGATCTCCATGAGCGGCGTGCCGGCGCGGTTCAGGTCCACGAGGCTCGACCCGCTCTCTGCCTGGTGCAGGTTCTTCCCGGCGTCCTCTTCGAGGTGGATGCGGGTAAGGCCGATGCGCTTGATCGCGCCGTCCACAACGATCTCGATATAGCCGTGCTCGCACAGCGGCAGCTCATACTGCGATATTTGATATCCTTTGGGAAGATCTGGATAAAAATAGTTCTTGCGTGCGAACCGGCTGTAGGAACTGATCGTGCAGTGCGTGGCAAGTCCGGTCTTGACCGTGTATTCGACGGCCTTCCGGTTCAAAACCGGCAGCACACCGGGCATGCCGATGCAGACCGGACAGGTGCGCGTGTTCGCCTCTTCACCGAACCGGGTCTCGCAGCCGCAGAAGATCTTGGTGCTGGTCTGAAGCTGCGCATGGACCTCCAGACCGATGACCGCCTCGTATTTCATTGTTGATCCTTTCAAAAAATTTCGCCGCAGAGGCACGAAGGAAATCTTTATCTCGTCAAACGTGATGCTCTGCGCTTTTCTCAGTGTCCTCAGCGTCTCCGTGGGATAATCAAATCTTCGGTTTTCTCTTATGCCACTCCGTGGCCTGTTCGTACACGAAGGCCGCATGGATGATCGACTCCTCGTCAAAGTGCCTGCCCAGGAGCTGGAGACCTATCGGAAGACCGTTCTTCGTGAAACCGCAGGGGACCGACATCCCCGGAATTCCTGCGAGGTTCACGCTGATCGTGAAGATGTCGGACAAATACATCTGGAGCGGGTCCGTTGTTTTTTCCCCGATCCTGAACGCCGCCGTGGGCGAGGTCGGCGTGGCGATCACGTCCACCAGCTTGAACGCGTCGTCGAAGTCCTTTTTGATCAGCGTCCGCACCTGTTGGCCCTTTTTATAATACGCTTCGTAGTATCCCGCAGAGAGCGCGTAGGTCCCGAGCATGATCCTGCGTTTTACTTCCGGCCCGAACCCTTCGTGCCGCGTCTTCGTGTACATGTCCATCAGGTCTTTAGGCGCAGGCGTGCGGTACCCGTATTTGACGCCGTCGTACCGCGCGAGGTTGGAGCTTGCCTCGGACGTGGCGAGAATGTAGTAGGTCGCCACGGCATAGTCCGTGTTTGGCAGCGAGACCTCCCGCACTTTCGCCCCGAGCCCTTCGAGCGTCTTGACCGCGTCTTTGACCGTCTTCTCGACCTCCGGGTCCATGCCTTTGATAAAGTACTCCTTCGGCATGCCGATCTTCATGCCCTTGACGTCTTTTTTGAGCGCCCGCAAAAAATCAGGAACCGGAATATTCGCGGACGTGGAATCCCTGGGATCGCTGCCCGCGATGACGTTCATCAGAATCGCCGTGTCCGTCACGTCCTTGGTGATCGGGCCGATCTGGTCGAGCGACGACGCGAACGCCACGAGACCGTAGCGCGAAACTCTGCCGTAGGTCGGCTTGAGCCCCACGACCCCGCAGCAGGCTGCGGGCTGTCTGATGGAGCCGCCCGTGTCCGAGCCGAGCGATCCGATGCATTCGCCGGCAGCGGTCGCGGCGGCTGACCCGCCGCTCGATCCGCCGGGAATTCGCTCGAGGTCCCAGGGATTTTTCGTGATGAAAAAACCGGAGTTTTCGGTCGAGGATCCCATCGCGAATTCGTCCATGTTCGGCTTGCCGCACAGGACCGCGCCCGCCTGTTTCAATCTCCCCACCACGGTCGCGTCGTAAGGAGGGATAAAGTTTCCCAGTATCTTCGAAGCGCAAGTGGTCTTGACGCCGTCGGTGCACATGTTGTCCTTCACGGCGATCGGGATGCCTATGAGCGGCGATGAGACATCGCCAGCCTTGATCCGCCTGTCCGCTTCTTCAGCCTGCCTGCGCGCCGCATCTTCGGTGACGGTAATATATGCCTTGACCTTGGGGTCGACGGCCTTGATCCTGCCGAGGACGGACTCGGTCACTGCCTGGGCCGTGGTCTCGCCTTTTTTCAGCATGTCGTGCAGCTCGTGGATTGTACGCTCGTATAACTCCATCACAACTCCTTTGCAATCCTGTTCCGCTCGTCGACGACGATGATTTTGGGCTTGAAGGTCTTCAGTTCCTGCTCGTTGAAATACTCGTAGCAGAAAACAATAATTTTATCGCCCTTCACGCCGCGCCGGGCCGTCGGGCCGTTCAGGACCATCTCGCCGGCGCCGCGTTTCCCTGGAATCACATAGGTTTCAAACCGCTCTCCGTTGTTCAGGTTCGAGACGTGGACCTGCTCATAGGGCAGGATTCCCGCCGCCTCTAACAATACGGGATCAACGGTCAGACTCCCCTCGTACTCGAGATTGGCGTCCGTCACGGTCGCGCGGTGGATTTTTGATCTAAGCATTAATCGAAACATGGTTCTCCTCTGCTTTAGGGTCAAGGGTCAAGCAGCAGGCGGCAAGAAAAGAAGGCCTGCTTGCTACTCAATGATCTTCGGCACTTTGTAATGTCCGGCTGCCTTTTCCGGTGCGTTGGCCAGCGCCCTTTCCTGGGGAAGGCTTTCGCCAGCAACATCTTCCCGCATAACATTGTTGATATCCAGCACGTGGGCCGTGGGCTCCACGCCCTTCGTGTCGAGTTCGTTCAGTTTCTCGACATAGGTAAGGATATTCGAGAGCTGGTCCGTGAGTTCTTCCTTTTCCTGTTCGGAAAGCTCAAGCCGAGCCAGCCTGGCCACATGCTCTACTTCCTGTTGAGAAATCTTCATGTGCAACTCCCCAAAAAAATTATCGGCCGCGAATTGTCACGAAAAAATATCTTAAGGTTACTATTTTTTAATTCGTGTCCCTTCGTGTTAATTCG
Organism: Nitrospirota bacterium; assembly: GCA_036391375.1. GTDB lineage: Bacteria > Nitrospirota > UBA9217 > UBA9217 > UBA9217 > DASWAB01. Next base: position 2,321 of record DASWAB010000054.1, on the reverse strand, counting down.
AGGCAAAATGATCCTTAAATCACTTCCAGGTTCGCGTACTTCACCGACAGCGTCTTTACCCCGTGTCCGGGAAAGCTGACGCTGACCTTGAGGTCGTCTCCCGCTCCCTCCGAACGCTGCACCGTTCCGAGACCGAACTTCGCGTGACGCACCACCGCGCCTTTATAGTAGCGGCCGCCGCGCTCGGATTGCCGCAGGGCCGGGATATCCACTTCATATGTTTTAGCCCTATTCGAGCCGGCGGGGCCTGCGCTCCAATTCGCCTGTCGTCGAAACGAATGCTCTTCCCGGACGTTTCCTCCCACCACCTCGACGGCCTCGCCCGGAATCTCTTCGACAAAACGCGAGACAAGGTTAGCTTGCGGGTATCCGTAGAGTCTTCGCTCTGCCGCGTGGGTGAGGATCAGACGCTCCCTGGCGCGGGTGATTCCCACATAACAAAGTCTGCGTTCTTCTTCGAGTTCCTCCTCGCTTTCCGCAGAGCGCGAATGGGGAAAGAGCCCCTCTTCCATGCCCGCCATGAACACGACGGAGAATTCGAGCCCCTTGGCGTTGTGCAGCGTCATGAGGGTCACCGAGTCGGTGTTCCCGCGTTTTGAGTCGCCTGAGGTCTGCTGCTCAAGGTCCGTAACGAGCGCCACCTGGTCGAGGAACGCAGAAAGCGAGGCGTCGCGGTTCTGCTCCTGGAAATCCTCCGTGGCGGTCAAAAGCTCGCTCAGGTTCTCGATCCGGATCCGGGACTCCACGGTCTTTTCCTGCTCGAGCGCCGCGCCGTAGCCGGTCTCGTGGATGATCCGCCGCACCAGGTCCGTGATCGTCATTGTCCCTAAATCGGCGCGCATGCGCTCCATGATGCCGATGAACTCCCGGAGCTTTTTCCTGGCCGACGGCGTAATGCCGGCGCTGTCCGCGTTCGCAGCCGCCTGGTACAGCCCCACGCCTTCCCGGGCCGCTGTCTTCTCGATCTTGTCGATCGTCGTATCGCCGATCCCGCGCGCCGGCACATTAATGACCCTGCGCAGGCTCACGCTGTCCGCAGGGTTGTGCAGCACCCGCAGATAGGCGATGATGTCCTTGATCTCCTTGCGGTCGTAGAAGCGCAGGCCGCCGAAGATGCGGTATGGAATGCCGCGGTCGCGGAGGGCGTCTTCCAGGGCGCGCGACTGGGCGTTCGTGCGGTAGAGCACCGCGATCTGGCGAAGGCTCCTTCCTCCGTCGACTTCCTGCTGGATGGTCCGGCAGATATGACGGGCCTCGTCCTTCTCATCCACTGCCTTGTAGCGCAGGATCTTGTCTCCGCCGCGCTTTTCCGTCCAAAGCTCTTTCGGTTTCCTGCCGACGTTGCGGCTGACCACGGCCCCTGCCGCGTCGAGGATGTTTCGGGTCGAGCGGTAATTCTGCTCGAGTTTGATCACCTTTGCGTCGGGATAGTCCTTTTCAAAGTTCAGGATGTTCGAGATGTCCGCGCCGCGGAACTTATAGATGCTCTGGTCGTCGTCCCCGACCACGCACAGGTCCCGGCGCTTGCCGGTCAAGAGCCGCACGAGCCGGTACTGGGCATGGTTCGTGTCCTGGTACTCGTCGATCAGGACATGATGGAACAATCCCTGATAGTATCCCAGCACGTCCTGGTGCCGCTCGAAGAGCCTCACCGTGAGCATGAGCAGATCGTCGAAATCAAGTCCGTCCGATTCCCTGAGTTTTTCCTGATACAGCGAGTAAACGCGGGATACCGCCTCCTCGAATCCGAACCGTCCGCTCGTCCTCTCGTACTGCTCCGCGTCCGTCAGGTTGCTCTTGAGGGCGCTGATCCGCGCGGCGATCGCCCGCGGCTGATACTGCTCGGCATCGACCCGGAGGTCGGCCATGCAGGCCTTGATCAGGGACGAGCGGTCTGTCTCATCGTAAATGACGAACGACCGCTTATATCCCAGGCGGTCGATATGCTGCCTGAGAATCCTGACGCAGGCTGAGTGAAACGTGCTGATCCAGAGCCGGTTAAGCGGGATATCGAGCATCCGCTCCACCCGCTCCTTCATCTCGTTCGCCGCCTTGTTCGTGAAGGTGACCGCGAGGATGTTGCCGGGATCGACTCCCCGTTCGCGGATCAGGCGCGCGATCCTGCACGTGATCACGCGCGTCTTGCCGCTCCCCGCCCCGGCCAGGATCAACAGCGGCCCGTCGCCGTGCAGCACCGCCTCCCGCTGGGGGGGATTAAGATCGTCAAGATAATTCATAGAATAACGTTACAGCCGGTGTAGATTAATTATTTTACAGAACAACCAGATAAATTGCAAGATTAGTTTTGTGACGCTATTTAT
>DASWAB010000053.1:0-6639 GCA_036391375.1 Nitrospirota bacterium | reverse complement strand
AGCATCACGCCGAGGGTCTTCTTGGACCCGTCGGGGAAGAGCACCGTCCTGCTGGTCACCTTGCCGTCAAAATAGATGTTCGCTTCCCGTATTACGGTTACGCCTTTGTATTCCGACATATCGGCAATCTCCCTTGCGATTATACGCGTTCCCGGAATCACCGGACCGGCCGATGAGAGGGTAATGCTTTTGTACACTTTCTTGCGGCGCAATGTCAATCAGAAAAATCGTTTTTACGGCCCCTGCCTCCCTGCGATTTTTGAGCGAAAGTCCCTCGGATTTTCTTCACGGCCGCTGCCCTTGACAACCGATACGACCGGACCTACATTTTACATAGACGCTTAGACGGCCCGCGAAGATAAAAAGGAGCTGCTGTCAGTAAGCCGTTTCTTTACCTCATCACGATCATCAAAGGGAGCAATCATGAGACTTGCCTTTGTCGGCGACGTGCTGCTCGGCCGGATGGTGAACGAGACGCTCAAGACCATGCCGCCGGCTTACCCGTGGGGGAATACGCTACAGGTTTTAAAAGAGTGTGATGTGAGAATCTGCAATCTCGAGTGCGTCATCTCCGACCGTGGAGCGCCCTGGGGCATGACGCAGAAAAACTTCCACTTCCGCACGGATGCCAAAAACGTCGAGTCTCTGAAAACCGCAGGCGTGGACGTGGCGTCCCTCGCGAACAATCATTCCCTCGACTACGAGTACGAGGCCCTTTTCGATATGATTGCGATCCTGGACCGCGCCAGCATCAGGCATGCGGGGGCTGGCATGGATATAGCCGAGGCGTCCAAACCCGCCTTGTTCCGGAAAGACGGGGTGACAGTCGGCTTCATCGCCTTTACCGACAACGAGCCTGCATGGGAGGCAACCGACCGTCAGGGCGGGGTCTACTATGTCCCGGTTGACCGAAGCGATGAACGGGCGGCGGCTCTTTTCGCCCTCGTCGGACGGACACGGAAGCAGGCTGACCTGGTAATCGTTTCAGCGCATTGGGGAGGCAACTGGGGTTACCAGCCCCCGTCGGAGCACGCTCAGTTCGGCCGCGCCCTGATCGAGGGCGGCGCTGACATCGTCTTCGGTCATTCCCCGCACGTTTTTCGCGGCATCGAGATCCATCAGGGACGTCCGATCCTCTACAGCGCCGGAGACTATGTGGACGACTACGCGGTGGACGAGATCGAGAGAAACGACGAATCGTTCGTTTTCGTGGTCGAAACCGGGGGAAACGGGATCGCCCGCCTCAAACTCTATCCCGTCGTGATCGGCCATATGCAGGCGAGGCTCGCCACTCCCCGCGACGCGGTTGCCATCGCGGCCCGGATGCAGCGGCTCTGCGACAAACTGGGAACAAAGGCGCGCTGGAACGAGGAGGGGCGATATCTGGAGATTGAAGCAGACTGAAGCTCTTCTCGCGCAATCCGCAGGCATTTTACCTCGTCAAATGCCGATATTTGATCCGGTGCGGCTGATCCGCCGCCGCGCCGAGCCTTCCCTTCCGGTCGGCCTCGTACTCTGAATAGTTTCCGTCGAAGAAGACCACTTTGCTGTCACCCTCGAAGGCAAGGATGTGCGTTGCAATCCGGTCAAGAAACCAACGGTCGTGGCTGATCACGACGGCGCATCCCGCAAAGCTCTCGAGCCCTTCCTCGAGCGCACGCATGGTGTTCACGTCGAGGTCGTTCGTGGGCTCGTCGAGCAGCAGCACGTTCACGCCCTCCTTGAGCATGCGCGCCAGGTGCACGCGGTTCCGCTCGCCGCCGGAAAGCACGCCGACTTTCTTCTGCTGGTCCGTGCCGGAAAAATTGAACCGCGCCACATACGCGCGGGAATTGACGAGCGCTTTGCCGAGCTGCACCTGATCCTGGCCGTCGCTGATCATCCGCCAGATGGTCTTGTCCGGATCGAGCGCTTCGCGGCTCTGGTCCACGTAGCCCAGCTTCACGGTCTCGCCGATGCGGATCGCGCCGGTGTCCGGCCTTTCCTGCCCGATAATCAGGCGGAAGAGCGTGGTCTTGCCCGCGCCGTTCGGACCAATCACGCCGACGATGCCGCCCGGGGGGAGCATGAACGACATGTTCTCGACCAGGATGTTGTCGCCGTACGCCTTGGTCACGTTCTCGGCCTCGATCACGACCTTTCCGAGCCTCTGTCCCGGCGGGATATAGATCTCAAGCTCCTTCGCGCGCTTCTCCCCCTGCTGGCCGAGCATCTGTTCGTAGGAACTGATGCGCGCCTTTGATTTCGCGTGCCTGCCTTTGGGCGACATCCTGATCCACTCGAGCTCGCGCTGGAGCGTCTTCTGACGCTCGGTCTCCGACTTTTCTTCCTGCCGGAGCCGTTCCTGTTTCTGTTCGAGCCAGGACGAATAGTTCCCCTTCCAGGGGATGCCCTGGCCCCGGTCGAGCTCAAGAATCCAGCCGGCGACGTTGTCGAGGAAGTAGCGGTCATGCGTCACGGCGATGACCGTGCCTTTGTAGTTCTTCAGATGGTGCTCGAGCCATGCGACGGACTCGGCGTCAAGGTGGTTCGTGGGCTCGTCGAGCAGCAGGATATCGGGCTCCTGAAGCAGGAGCCTGCAGAGGGCGGCGCGGCGCCTCTCACCGCCCGAGAGCGCCTTGACTTTCGTGTCGCCGGAAGGACAGCGCAGGGCATCCATGGCCATCTCGAGCCTGCTGTCCAGCTCCCAGGCGTTCAGAAGATCAAGCTTCTCCTGGACCCCGCCCTGGCGCGTGATGAGCCTGGTCATCTCATCATCGGACATGGGGCTGGCGAAGGCCTCGTTGATCCTGTGATACTCGGCGAGCAGGTCAACGATCTGCTGAACGCCCTCCTCCACGATCTCGCGGACCGTCTTTTCCGGATCGAGCTTCGGCTCCTGCTCAAGGAAGCCGACCGTGTAACCCGGCGAGAGCACGGCCTCGCCCACGTGCTCCTTGTCCGCTCCGGCCATGATCCTGAGAAGCGAGCTCTTGCCCGATCCGTTCAGCCCGAGCACGCCGATCTTCGCGCCGTAGAAGTAGGAAAGGGAGATATCCTTGAGGACCGGCTTCTTATCGTAAAATTTGCCCACTCCAACCATGGAGTAGATGATTTTATTGGGTTCGTTCGCCATATAAGGTATGTCTCCTTGGGAAAAGCGCTGATTTCAGCCCTCAGTTGTACCCTGTATGAGGGCGGCATGTCAAGAAATAATAATCAGGAATAACTTAACCGCGCTGGGGAAGGGAGAAGGTTCGGGGCCTCATCCGGTCAGGAGGCGGGCCGGTTGCGGTATTGGCTGTCGATCTCCTGATAGACGAGGTGGGATATGTCGCGTATCATGCCGACGAGGGGATCGAACGATGCGCCGCTGGTCATGATGCAAAGCAGGTAGGGATGGCTCGGGTAGTAGATGATGCCGCAATCATGCAGCTGTTTTATTTCTCCCTGATCGCCCATGATACGCTCGCCGAATTTCTGCGCCACGATGATTTTATCGGGCACTCCCGCCTGAATCCCCATCGGAAAATCGGGTTCTGCGAGATAGGTGAGCGCTTTTTCAGAAAACTCCCGGGTCAGATACGAGGCATTGAAGAGCATCCTGAAAAAAGAGGCATACTGGCTTATGGACAGTTCCTCATGCCCTTCGGTCCCCGGATAGGGGACGCCGAGGTCGTTGTAGGTTCGGTGCAGCATCTCGACCGGGATGTACTTTCCCAGGAGGTACAGCGCGTTGTTATCCGAGAAGGTAATGGCGCGGAATATCAGATCGTCGATGGTATAGGACTTCCCGCGCTCCATGATCTGGGCAGGCTTGAAGTTCTGCATATCGTTCAAATCGTTCATGCTTTTATCAAAGATGATTTTTCTTTTCAGGATTGCAGGCTTGAGTTCCGCCCATTTAAAGTACGCGATCATGTAGGGGACCTTCAGGAGGCTCGCCGGCGCAAACCTGTCGTCGGCGTTGACCGTGAACATGCTGCCGTTGTCCATTTCCTGGAACTGCATGGACACGTCCGACACGAGCCCCTGCTTTTTCCTGCTTTCGATGAGCTGGACCACCTTGTCTTTAAAAGGCCTGAGTTCGCGGTCGTCGATGGGGTTGTCCGCCCCGCTGCACGCAAGGAGCGGGTTGATGTAGCGGTAGCCAAAATTCCCCTCGCCCATCCGCAGTTCGGGCGAACGGGGCGTTATTCTTGCAGCCGCATATTGTTCGCCGAAAAACCATCCAGCGCAAAATACGGCGGCAAGAAGCAGCACGGCAAAAACGGCCAGCAGGGGAATCCTGCTCCTATAGCCTGGGTTGAAAATATCGTTCAGCATGTCATGGTTCCTGCCCCGGGGACAACGCGTATGGTCAATTCCGTTCGATCGGCGGCAAGCGGTGCTGTGTTTGACCCCCCCGTGAATCCTCCGGCTAACACTTCAGCATCTCCTCTATCGTTATCCGAACGGCCTCTCCGAGGGATTTGTGTTCATAGCCCCCCTCGAGGACAAAAATCGCGGGGCGCTTCGCGCAAGAGAGAAGAATGCTCTGGACCATTGCGCGGATGCCTTCGTGCGTCACGCGGATGTTTGCGTGGGGATCATCCACGTGGACATCATAGCCCGCGGACACGAGGACCATGTCCGGCGCGAACCGGTGGATGAGACCCGGAAGAATGTCCTGGTACACGGCGAGATAGTCCCGGTCTCCTGATCCTGCCAGGATCGGCACATTGTAGGTATATCCTGCGCCCTTGCCCCTCCCCCGCTCCCGGTCTCTGCCCGTCTCGGGATAAAAGGGATGCTGATGGGTGCTGAAATAGAAGACCGTGTCGTCTTCTTCGAAGATATGCTGCGTTCCGTTGCCGTGGTGCGCGTCGAAATCGACGATGAAGAGCTTCCGGAACCCGACGGTCTGGGCGTAGCGCGCGCCGACGGCAATGTTATTGAATATGCAAAACCCCATGCCCCGGTCAGCCTCGGCATGGTGGCCGGGGGGGCGTAACGCGCAGAACGCGCGCTCGATCTCTCCTTTCCTGCACCGGTCCACGGCCTCCATGACGGCGCCCGCCGCGTAATACGCGGCATCGAGACTGCCGGGGGAAAGGTGCGTGTCCGGATCCAGTTCGCCTTCGCCGAAGCTTTTGATTTTTCCGATATACTCGCGCGTGTGGACCCGGGCGAGGTCGTGGTCCGTCGCCCTGCGCGGCTTTACGGGAACGAGGTCCCGCCAGAGGCCGGAGTCTCTCAGCGTTTGAACAATGGCGATAAGCCGCTCTTTGGCGTCAGGGTGCCACTCGGGCGGCTCATGGCGCAGAAAGACTTCGTCATAGACAAAACCCACGGTATGCATAAAAAAATATGGAGATGAGGGCGCTATTGGCCGACGGGGCCAATATGGCACCGCTGGCAGTCATTGAGCGGGAACGCGACCTTGTCATGGCATGCGCCGCAATATTTTCCGCCGGTGATATCGAGCATCGTATATTGCGTCGAACCCTTTTTAATCATAAAAATATCGGGATGGCAGGTCTCGCACCCCAGCCACGACAGGTGCTTCCTGTGGGAAAATTTGATGTCGGACATCCAGGTGCTTTTCGATTTTACGGAAAAATCCTGCTGCGCCCTCGCGGCCACCCGCCCGATACTCACCCCTTCGAGAAAATCGACCGGCTTAATATACCCCTTCTCCTCCGCCTTCTCCCAGTCGACCCCGTTTCCAAAGATGTCCTTGGGAAATTTTTCAATAAAACGGATAAAGTTGCCGTCCTTCCCCCCTCGCTTCACAGGGGCATGGCATTTCCTGCACCGTTCGGCGTCGGCAGGCGCAGGTTTGGGCGAGCACGCTTCGAACACGCTTCCGGAGCCGAACTTCATCTTTCCGTTGTGGCATGCGCCGCAGTACAGCCCCGCCTTATTGTCCGCCGCCCTGATATCGGTGCCCCCTTCCTCCATGGAAAAGCCGATATCGACATGACAGAGTCTGCAGGTAAACAGCGCCCGGTGGCTCCAGTGATTAAACGCCACCGGCGCCATCCCGGCCTTATGCGAATAGCGATCGATGACGATTCTTCCGTATTCCTGCGGCGGAGGGGACGTCCACCCTGATCCTTGACGCGCCGCCAGGCCCGCGAGAAGCATCCACGCGAAGAGAACAACTTTTTTCCCCCTGCCCTTCTTTGGCCCGCGGCTTCTCATCGCACGGCCTCCTCCCCGGACGCTCGGCTATTTCAGCATGGTGAAAATCTGTACTCTGCTGTTGTTCCGGTCGGCAATAAAGACATCCCCTTTTTCATTGACGCATATCTGGGAGGGGTAATTCAAAAAGCCTTCGGGCCATCCCTTGCTGAGCAGCCGCTCCTGAAAAGCCCCGTCCCGTCCGATTACGACAATGCCGCTTCCGTTCCGGTCCGTGAGGAACACCCTCCCCTGGGGATCAACGGCGATCGCGGTGGGGAAATCCATGTATTCCTTCAAGCTCCTGGTGAAGGGGGCGAACTGGGCAGCGTCCTTCGCAGCGGAGTAAACCGTCGCCCGGACGCTGTCAACAAGAAAGACCGTTCCTCTCCGATCCACCGCAATGTCCGCAATGAATCCGTAGTCCGCCGGAAATCCGATTTGGCGCTGGAAGCCCCCTTCGGGGCCCAGGACCAGAACGCGCTCGGAAAAAAT
>DASWAB010000052.1:0-6164 GCA_036391375.1 Nitrospirota bacterium | reverse complement strand
GGGGCGTCTTCACCTGTATGTCGAGATAGCGGTTGTTGAGCGAGCGGATCTCGACGGCAAAGCGATTGCCCGCCTCGCCCGCTTCCTTCCGCCCGTATCCTGTCATGCTGCGGATCACGGTTAAACGCGCCTCATAATTTTATCCTACGCTTTCGCACCAGTTTTGTCAAACAACCGGTTTCCCGGCCGGGAGCCCTGCCGGGCGCGGCCGAGAAGCACAGGATCGTTTTCCTAAAAATGCCTCGCATAGTCCGCCGCAATGGCGGGCTCGAAATGGAACGTCCGGATATAGGCGCCCCAGAAGAAATTCACTTCCACGTCCCACTTCGTGCTGATCTTCATCCGGCGGTTCCCCTCGTCGCGAATAACGACAAAGCTTTCCGGACCCAGCGGGAGGTCCAGCTCTTTTGCCTTTTTCACGAGGTCGCTCAGAATTTCCTCGTCTTTGAGGGTCTGGGCGAGTTCGGCCTTAACGGCCATCTCATCCTTCATCCGCTCGGAATCCAGGTACATGGGCACCAGCTTGACGCCGATATGGATGACGGCGAAAAGCAGCAGAATAATAACAATCGCCTTTAAACTGATGGCCCCTTTCTCCCGCCTAAGCAATTGCATGGCTCGACCTCCTTAATGGATCAGGTTTCCGATTCGCTCCCAGCGCGCCCAGCGATCGTTCCCGTCCCAGGACCAGTAAATGACAAGCGCCCTGCCGAGGATCTTATTGAATTTGACGAAACCCCATACGCGGCTGTCCTGGCTGTTGTCGCGGTTGTCCCCCATGACGAACACCGATTCAGCGGGCACGGTGATAGGTCCGTAATTATAGCCCGCCTGGCTCCGGAGATATTGCAGGGCGTGTCTGACCGTTCCCAACTGCTCCTCGTAGAACATCGGCCTGCCGAACGAAGGCCCCTCTTCCACGCTTTTATCCGCAGGAGGCCGGGCCGGCGTTATCCTGACGGCCTGATCATTGATAAAAAGGGCCCCGTCCCTGATCTCGATCTTGTCGCCCGGCAGTCCCACGACGCGCTTGATGAAATTCTTGTCCTCGTTCTCGGGATATTTGAATACGATGATCTCGCCGCGCTTCGGCTCATGCCAGGTGAAGAATCTGGTGTCCGTGAACGGTATCCGCGGGCCGTAGATGAACTTGTTCACGAGCAGGTGATCGCCGATCGTGAGCGTCGGGATCATGGAGCCCGACGGTATCTTGAACGCCTCTACCACGAACTGTCTGATGAACAGGGCCACTACCGCCGCGATAAGGAACGGCTCGATCCATTCTTTATAGAATGATTTCTGCCGGTGTGCCTCCGGCCGGGTTTCAGTCCGCGCTTCCGATGATATCTCAGCCATTATGCCTCCAGGAAAAAATACAAGAGTACCTTACAAAAAATACCGAATGTGCTTTTACCTTTATGCTATTCTCCCACCTTGAGCACCGCGAGGAACGCCTCCTGCGGAAGCTCAACGCTGCCGACCTGTTTCATCCGCTTCTTGCCCTCCTTCTGCTTCTCAAGGAGCTTGCGTTTTCTCGTGATGTCGCCGCCGTAGCATTTTGCGGTCACGTCCTTGCGGAGCGCCCTGACTGTTTCACGGGCGATGATTTTGGCCCCGATGGCCGCCTGGATGACCACCTCATACATCTGGCGGGGGATCACTTCCTTGAGCTTTTCCGCAAGCTGCCTGCCGCGGACGGCCGCCTTGTCCCGATGCGTGATGAGCGACAGCGCGTCAACCGGCTCGCTGTTCAGGAGCATGTCGAGTTTCACGAGGTCGGACTCCGAATATCCGGAAAGTTCATAGTCGAGCGACGCGTATCCTTTGGTCAGGGACTTGAGCCGGTCATAGAAGTCCATCACGATCTCGTTGAGCGGCAGGTCGTAGCTGATGAGCACGCGATCCTTGGTGATATAGGTGATCTCTTTCTGGACTCCGCGCCGTTCCTGGCACAGGGCGATCAACGCGCCGACATACTGTTCGGGCGTAATGATCTGCGCCACGATCATGGGCTCTTCGATGCGCTGAATTTCCTGCGCGCCCGGCAGCTTGGCGGGATTGTCCACCATGACGATCTCTCCGTCGTTCTTCGTCACGCGGTATACCACGGTCGGCGCCGTGGGGATAAGCGCAAGCTGGAATTCCCGCTCAAGCCGTTCCTTCACAATGTCCATGTGCAGGAGCCCCAGGAACCCGCAACGGAACCCGAAGCCGAGGGCGAGCGATGTCTCCGGCTCATAGGTGAACGAGGAATCGTTCAGCCGCAGTTTTTCGAGCGCATCGCGCAGATCGGCGTAATCGTCGCTGTTCACCGGGTAGATGCCGGCGAAGACCATCGGCTTCACTTCTTTATATCCCGGCAGGGGGATCCCGGCCGGGCGTTCGGCGTCCAGGACCGTATCGCCGATCTTGGCATCCGCAACCCGTTTGATGCCGGCGATGACACAGCCGACCTCGCCCTGCGTCAATTCACCCGTCGGCTGCTGCTTGGGCGTAAAAACGCCCACAGACTGGACCTCGTACACGGCCCCCGTCGAGTTGAGCTTGATCTTCATCTTCGGCCGCACGGACCCGTCCACCACGCGGACCAGAATGACGACCCCCTGGTATGCGTCGTACCAGGAGTCGAACAGGAGCGCCCGAAGCGGCGCGTCTGCATCCCCCGACGGAGCGGGGATGCTTTTCACCACGGCTTCCAGGATCTCCTTCGTCCCGATCCCGGCCTTGGCGCTTGCGGGAATCGCGCCGGAAGCATCGAGACCGACCATATCCTCGATCTGGTGCTTCACTTCCTCGATGTTCGCGCTCGGCAGGTCGATTTTGTTGATGACCGGAATGATTTCGAGGTCATGGTCGATCGCCAGATACGCATTGGCGAGCGTCTGCGCTTCCACGCCCTGCGAAGCGTCCACCACAAGGAGCGCGCCTTCGCACGCGGCCATGCTGCGCGACACCTCGTAGGTAAAATCAACATGCCCCGGCGTGTCGATCAGGTTCAGGATATAATCCCGCCCGTCTGTCGCCTTGTAGCGGAGGCGGACGGCGTGCGCCTTGATCGTGATGCCGCGCTCGCGCTCGAGGTCCATGTCGTCGAGCACCTGGTCGCTTCCGGCCGCGGCCATTTCACGGTCCGAAAGCGCACCGGTATATTCAAGGATGCGGTCGGCAAGCGTTGACTTGCCGTGGTCGATATGCGCTATGATACAGAAATTTCTGATGTTCGAGCTTGACATAAAAATGGCGCCGGGGAAATCCGTCCCGCGCGGCAGCCTGAAGAAAGGCCTGACCGCGGGACACTGCTGTTATCGCCAATTCCCTTCTTCCCCGGCTTTCCCCGCCGGCAATCTAATTCATCCCGATTTTCTGCAACGCCGCTGCCGCGGCCCCCATCATCCCCGCATCATCGCCGAGCATCGAGGGCACGATCCGCGTCCGCTCGGCGGGGACCTGAAAGGCCCGCTTCAGGACTTCCTCGTGCGTTGCGCTGATGAACAGCGGCCAGGCGTCCTTCACCCCGCCGCCGACCACGATCATTTCGGGGTTAAAAATATTGATCAGGCTTGCAATGCCGATGCCGAGCGCCCGGCCCATCTCTTTCATCACCCGCAGGGCTGTCGGGTCGCCCGCATGCGCCGCCTGGTATATCTTCTCCGACGTGATTTCGTTCAACAAGCCGGCAGCCGGCTGCGCGTTCCTGCCGAGCTCCTCCCGGTAGCTCTGCACAATTCCCCGCGCGGACGAATACATCTCCAGGCAGCCGGTGTTTCCGCATCCGCACTTTCTGCCGTCGGGGATGATCGTCATGTGGCCGATCTCCCCGGCCATGCCGTCGGCGCCGTGCCAGATCCTGTTGTCAAGGATGATGCCGCCGCCTACTCCGGTGCCGAGCGTCAGGAGGATCATGCTCCCGATACCGCGCCCGGCCCCGCGCCACTGTTCTCCGAGGGCCGCGGCGTTTGCGTCGTTTTCTATGATGACCGAAATGTTGAGCGCTTTCTCCAGCTCTTCCCTGAGCGGAAGGTTATTCCAGTCGGGGAAATTGGGAGACTTGACCACGATCCCCTTGTCCATCCGGATGACGCCGGGCGCGCCCACCCCGACTGCTGCGACATCCAGACCCCGCTGCGCGGCGAGCTCCCGCTGCCGCGCGATGTTCTCGACGAGCCGGGTCACGACTGTTTTCCAGCCGCCCGAGGCGCGCGTAGCCTCCTTCTGTCTGTCCAGGATTTCACCTTCCTGGCTCAGAAGCGCTGTCCGTAGGTTCGTGCCGCCTAGGTCCACGCCGATTACTACGCGGCCCACGCCTCTCCTCCTCACTCCAACGGGATCGGATCTTTCTAAAAGAAAGTTATCTTAACATAGAGACGGATAAATGTAAACAATATTATTGATAATTTGGAGAAAAACGGGGGAAAGCAGTCCGTCAGCGGGTAAAAACAAGATAAAACCAGTTGACAAGCAAGAGGTGGATCGCCACGATCCGCACGGCATTCTTCTCTCGCGCCGTGAGGACGATGCCGAGCCGGGGGATGCCGGGCATGAGGGTGATGAGGCTGTAGAGAAGATACACAACCGCGCCGAGAAAGCACAGAGCGGTCAGGGGATTCATGGCAAGCGAGTGGAGAATGTCCCCGTGGGCAAGATGCACAACCGACCGGGTCGAGCCGCAGGTGGGACAAGGCAGGCCGGTAAGCCCCTTAAAGGCGCAGGACGGCAAGGTGAGAACGGGCAGGAACCTTGCCGTGACGAGCGCCAGCAGCGCGATTCCCCCGTAGATGATGCCGAACTCTATCTGTCCGGAGGCCCTCTTTTTTAAAGAAAATCGCACGCCGGTTTTTCCGTCATTTGGACATATGGATCATGGCGCCGAATGACGCCGCGACCGCGCCCATAAAGAGGGCCGCCGCCACCACGGCAAGGCCGCAGCAGAACAGAAAAGGAAAAAGGACGGCGAAGGCAGCCTTGCCGCCCGTAGTTTCATGGGCCTCTTTGATGCCTATGATAGCGAGCACCACCATCCAAACCTGCGTGATCAGCGCCCCGCAGTACGGAATGATCATGAAGAGAAACGGCGACATGCCGTATCCGACCACGCGAAAGGTCGCTTCAAAGCCGGCCTTTGCGCCGCGCGCCATCGAAAGAAAAAGGTGGAGCATTCCGGACGCGAGAAACAGACAGACGATGAGCATGAACGGCGTCAGGACCGCTCCCGCGGAAGAAACGGCCCCTCCCCCGAATATCGTACGTCCGGCTGCCGCCTTCATCTCGGGCGTCATAAAATCCTGTATCGAGTTGTGAAGCAGAATGTCCCAGACGTAGAGAAACATCAGGCCGGTCATGCCGGTGATCAGCGCAAAAAGGAGCGGATCGGTCAGTCCGCCGGACACAGGCATCTTCCGAAAAAAATCAGAAGGTCGGAAAAGCACTTCCCTGACCGTTCTGAACAAGCCCGTGAAAAAACCGAGGGAACCGCGCTCCTCCCACGGGATCTTTGATCTCCCCGCCGCCGGCTGCATCTGACCGGCAGCTTCGAGCCTGGCGCCGCAGTATTGACAAAACGCCTGGCCTTCGACAATTTCCTTCCCGCACTGCGGACAGAACATGCAGCCTCCTCGCAAGAGCTCCCTTTCCAGGCAGCCTGTACACCGTGGATAATAAAAAAATCGCTCGAGGCGATTAATGACGGAATTCTATCCTATCCCTGCGTGGTTGTCAACCGGAAGACAATGCTGAAGTCACCAGCGGGACCGTCACCCTGTTCCGCACTCAGTTGGATCGCCTTTGATCTTCTCGACGGCATGGGGCAGCGCGGGAAGGATTACGGCGAGGTTTTCGCGCACGGCGCGGGGACTGCCGGGAAGGTTTACGATCAGGGTTTGTCTCCTTATGCCTGCCACAGCGCGGGAAATCATGGCATGGGGCGTTTTTTTAAGGCTCTCGGCGCGCATCGCCTCCGCCATGCCCGGGAGTTCTCGGTCGATCACCGCGCGTGTCGCTTCGGGAGTCACGTCGCGCGGCGACACCCCCGTTCCTCCGGTCGTGATGATGAGGTCGATCGTTTCGGAATCGGACAGACGACGGAGCGCTTCGCTGATAAGCTGTTTCTCGTCGGGAAGGGTTTCATAATGCTCGACAACGGCCCCGATGCCGGCGACCATCTCACG
>DASWAB010000051.1:0-9099 GCA_036391375.1 Nitrospirota bacterium | reverse complement strand
CCCCTTGGAGCGCAAGCTTATTTTGTACTGCGCCGCTGCCGTTTGCCGGAAGAGGACCGCCACCTCAACGCCCTTCACCGAGCGGACAAAATTTACGAAGTTGTCGGTATCCTCGGCCGTGGTGCCGGTCAGCCGGTACAGCTCCTCGGTTACGACGACCCAGGCGATCCGGCCGTCCGAGCTCCGCTCAATGCCGTCTAAAACGCTGCCGAGAAGCTTCAACCTCCGGAAGGAAAACGACTCGTAGACGTTCTCGGTGACGATCCACGGGGCGGCGCCTGCCTCCAGCAGCGTTGCCGCGATCCGCATGCTCTCGGGCGTGGTGTTGGAATACCGGAAGGAACCCGTGTCCGTAAAGATCGCGGTGTAGAGACAAAGGGCAATGTGACGGTCAATAGGCGCGCCGGACAGACGAATGAGTTTGTAAATCATCTCTCCGGTGGCGGATGCTGCCGGATCCAGCCAGGTAAGCGGCCATGGCGATTGATTGGTCAGATGGTGGTCGATATTGATGAGCGTGTCCGCCGGATACACGCCCTCGAAAAGCCCGGTCCTCGGCGGCTCGGCATCGAGCACGATGAAGGCGTCGTATCTTCCCCCGACCGACCTGCCGACCTTGATCCTTTCCGCATGGGGCAAAAACCGGTAGATCTCAGGCACCGGGTCGAGATTATGCGCGGTAACGCTCTTGCCCAGCTTTTCCAGGGCGAGCATAAGCGCGAGCTGTGACCCGAGCGCGTCTCCGTCCGGGTTTTTATGGATAGAGAGGAGGACGCTGCCGCACTGTTTCAGCGCCGCTATGATGCCGTCGGGTCCACTCATGGCTCCGAATCCTTTCCTCCCGGTCCGCCATCCCCGTCCTTTTCTTTATTATGCTCGATTTCGCGAAGGAGCTCCATGATATGCGCCCCCTGCTCCACAGCGCTATCGAAGCGAAACAGCAACTCAGGCACGGACCGCATGGTCAACCGCCTGCCGAGTTCAGACCTGATGAATGCAGAGGCGCTTTTTAACCCTTGGAACGTCGCCTCCCGGTCTCCGCCATAGGTGCTCACAAAAACTTTTGCGTTTTTAAGATCATCGGACAGCTCAACATCGGTCACCGTCACGAACCCGATACGCGGATCCTTGATTTTGCGCATGAGGATATCGGCGATCTCCCGCTTCATCTGGTCGCGGACGCGTTCTGATCTCTTATACGTCGGTTTGGACATGGCAGAAAATCTAAAATATCTCTATGTGATAATCGAGCAGGCTGATTTCCGGCGTTCCGCGGACCATATTCAGCACATGGTCCAGCGTCTGGTTG
Source organism: Nitrospirota bacterium (assembly GCA_036391375.1). Lineage (GTDB taxonomy): Bacteria > Nitrospirota > UBA9217 > UBA9217 > UBA9217 > DASWAB01. The sequence goes on along the minus strand of DASWAB010000051.1, from coordinate 7,790 downwards.
AGATGGGATTTATCATTACTTACGGCCGCCACCGCCAGGGATGCCTTTTGCCACAGATCGTTGTCTTCAACCTCGGCGACCGAAACATTGAACTTGTTTCGTATCCTGTCTTTCAAGCTGCGGAGGGAATGTCTCTTTGCCTTGAGCGATCCACTGTCCGGCACATGAATTTCGATGGTGCAGACTCCGATGAACATATTTTCTCATCCGGACAAGCCGGAACCAAACTTACCACAAAGACGCGAGGGCGCGAAGAAATGCATCAAAAAGAGGTTTGCAGTTTGAGATTCTTCAATTCTTCCTGTTTTCTTTCCGCCTGAGAGACTTCGTGGCAAAGGATTATGATTTTACAGCTTCGCCGCCACCTTTTCGATCACAAAGGCCTCGATGACGTCCCCGACTTTGATGTCGTTGAAGTTCTCGATGCCGATGCCGCATTCGTAACCGCTCTGCACCTCGCGTACGTCGTCCTTGAACCGTCTCAGCGAATGGAACTTCCCTTCGTACACGAGCACGTTGTCTCGGATGACCCGAACGCCGTCGCACTGCCGGGTGAGGACCCCTTCCGTCACGTACGATCCGGCGACCGTCCCTACCTTGGACACGTGGAAGGTCTGACGCACCTCGGCGCGGCCGAGAACCTTTTCCTTGAGTGTCGGTTCGAGCAGGCCTTCCATAGCGGCCTTGATGTCGTCGATAGCATTGTAGATGATGTTGTACAGCCGTATGTCCACGCCTTCGCGCTGGGCGAGCTCTGACGCCTTCGGCTCCGGACGGACGCTGAACCCGATGATGATGGCGTTCGAGGCCGCCGCAAGCATCACGTCGGTCTCGGTGATGGCGCCCACGGAGCTGTGGATGACCTTGAGTTTGACCGCGGGGGTCGAAAGTTTTTCGAGCGAATCCACAATGGCCCCGGCGGACCCCGACACGTCCGCCTTGATGACGATGTTGAGCTCCTTCACCATGCCTTCCTGGATCTGGCTGTGAAGATCTTCCAGCGTGACCTTCTTCATCGCCGCCATTTCGGTCGTGCGCTGCTTCGCCTGCCGTATCTCGGCAATCTGACGGGCCTTGCGCTCCTCTTCCAGCACCACGAAGCGCTCGCCCGCGAGCGGAACGCTGGAAAAACCGATGACTTCGACCGGCATGGACGGCCCGGCCGCCTCGACCCGCTCTCCCTTGTCATTGATGAGCGCGCGCACCTTTCCGAACTGCGCGCCGGTCACGAAGAAGTCCCCGCCTTTGAGCGTGCCGGACTGCACCAGGACCGTAGCGACCGGACCCCTGCCCCGGTCGAGCTTGGCCTCGATGACCGTGCCGCGGGCCGTTTTGTCGGGGTTCGCCTTGAGTTCGAGCACGTCGGCCTGAATGAGAACCATCTCGAGCAGATGCTCGAGTCCGACCTTTTTCTTCGCCGACACCTCGCAAAAGATGGTCTGGCCGCCCCACTCTTCCGGGATCAGCTCGAACTCGGAGAGTTCCTGTTTCACGCGGTCGGGCTTGGCCTCGGGTTTATCGATCTTGTTGATCGCCACGATGATCGGCACGTTGGCCGCCTTGGCGTGGGCGATGGCTTCCTTCGTCTGGGGCATCACGCCGTCATCCGCGGCGACGACGAGGATAACGATGTCCGTCACCTGGGCCCCGCGGGCCCGCATGGCGGTAAAAGCCGCATGGCCGGGCGTATCGAGGAACGTAATGTCCCTTCCCTTCAGGCTCACCTGATAGGCGCCGATATGCTGGGTGATGCCGCCGGCCTCCCGGGACACCACGTTCGTCTCGCGGATCGCGTCCAAAAGCGAGGTCTTGCCGTGGTCCACATGCCCCATGATCGTCACCACGGGGGGCCGCAGGACCTTGACCTCGGTTTCATCAGTCTTCTCCTCCATAATGTCTTCGGCCGACTCGATGCTTGCGATCTCGGCCTTGATGCCGTATTCATCGGCGAGCAGCATGGCCGCGTCCATATCCATGGCCTGATTTTGCGTCGCCAGCATGCCCATGACCATGAGCCTCTTGATCACATCGCCCACTTTTTGGCCCATGACCTCGGCGAACTCTTTTACGGTGCAGCCTTCCTGGATCTTGACAACCTTCTTCCGCGGTTTCGTGATCTCGGACGCCTCGGTGTGCTGAACGAACTTTTCATCCTTCCGGTGCGGCCTCTTGCCCGCGGGAAGCGTTTTGAGGTCGGGGAGTTTCTTGAACGACGGTTTCTCGCGGAATTCGCGCTCGCCTTTCTGATCAAAATCGGATTTTTTCTGCCATTTCTTCTTCGCGGGCTTGCCGGGGGCCGGCATCAGCGCCGGCGGCACCTGTGAGGGTACGAGCACGGGCGACCCGAATGTGGGTTTATCAAACGGCCGCTTCGGGCGTGCCGCGCCGAAAGGCTGCTGGGGCGCGGGGGCCGGCTGCGCCGTAACTGCCGCCTGCGGTTGCGGGGCGGGCGGGGCCGCTTTTTTTTCCTCGGCTGCGGGAAGCGACGGCTTTCCGTGGGCCGTTGGCGGTATGACCGGCGGGGCCGGCATGGAAGGTTTCGGCGGAATCGGCGCGGGTTTGGGCTTCGCTCCCGGTTTTTCAAGTGTTGACGAAAATTTGCCGATCAATGCCGCGGCTTTTTTCAGGCGCTCTTCCTTGGACGGAAGTGCATCGACCGATTCTTTCCTGGCTTTTTCCCTTTCCTTCTCTTTGCGTACCGCCTTCAACTTGTCGATCAGGGACTTGGATTCCTTATCGTCAAGGCCGCTCGACGGAGTTTTCCCCATGATGCCCATTTTTTCGAGCACAACGATGAGGTCCTTGCTCTCAACCCCCATCTTTTTGGCCAGTTCATGCACCCTGATTACCGTCATACAATCGAATACCCCCGAAAAGTTGAATAACTGAATTATCTTACTCTACTTACTGCTATTTATCAAGCCTTTTAATCTTTCGGCCTCTCTCCAGACCGCGCCGGCGAGTCCCTTGTCCGTTATTCCGACAACTCCCACCAGCTCGCGGCCGAGGAGCCTGCCGAGTTCATCTCGGGTAAAAAGCGTTATCTCCCGCACCGGCCTGGCGGCCGGAAAAGAAACCTTTTTTTTCGTCCCCTCCGAGATATCCCTCGCATACAGGAGCGTCTCTACCAGCCCTTTTTCCACTGCATCATACGCTGCCGAATACCCTGCGGCCAGTTTGCCGGCTTTGGCGGACATGGCAACGAGGGATTTTATCTTTTCCTCGATGGCCGTCCGCAGCAGGGCGACAAATTCATCCGCGCCGGGAAGCGGTGCGCCCGTTTTCAGGCGCAACGCCCTGGAAACGGCGCCCCTGCCGAGCGCCTTGACAATGCAGTCCGGCCTCGGGCACACATAGGCCGCGCGGCCGGGAAGCTTTTCACGGTAATCAAGAACGATGCCGCCCGGGCCGGAGACGATCCTGATAACTCCGTCTTTCGGAAAAACGCCCCGGCATCCAACGCAGGTTCTTTCCGGCTGATGAGCCATGCTGCCCCCGCGTTATTTGCCCAAAAGCGCGCGCGCGGACAGCAGTATTTTCTGTGCCGTCTTGTCGCCGATGCCGGGAATCGCCAGAATCTCCTCATCGGACATAGCCGCGATTTTTTCCACCGTGTCGTAACCCGCCTGCACAAGCTGCTCCGCCGTCTTCGGCCCCACGCCTTCGATCGCGGTCAGCTCCGATCCGGCCGGCGCGCTCTCCGCCGTTTGGGCCTCCAGGCTTGCCGCCGCCTCGGTCTCCTCGGCCATCTTCCGCGTCTCTTCCACGATCGCCGCCTCGATCTCCTGCTCACGCTCTTTCTGGCGTTCCTGGTCGTATTCAGACTCACTCAGAATGTCGATCTTCCAGCCCGTGAGTTTGGCCGCGAGCCGCACGTTCTGTCCCTTTTTGCCGATGGCGAGCGAGAGTTGAGCGTCAGCGACCACAGCCAGAGCCGAGCGGTCCTCCTCGGTCACGCCGACTTTTTCGACCACCGCCGGAGAGAGCGCCTTGGCGATGTAAATCCGGGGGTCTTCCGACCAGGGGATGATGTCGATCTTCTCGCCGCGGAGTTCGCGCACGACCGCCTGCACGCGCGAACCCTTCATGCCCACGCAGGCGCCCACCGGGTCAACATGGGAGTCTTTTGACCCCACGGCGATCTTGGTGCGGTCGCCCGCTTCGCGGACCACGCCTTTGACCTCCACGATATTCTCGTAGATCTCCGGCACCTCCATCTCGAACAGCCTCGCGACGAAATCGGGATGCGCGCGGGAAAGCACGACCTGGGGGCCCTTGGTGGCGTCGCGCACCTCAAGCACGTAAGCCCTGATGCGGTCCCCCCTGCGGTAGCTTTCGCGCGGGACCTGCTCCCGGGCGGGGAGCACGGCCTCGGTCTTTCCGAGGTCGATGTAATAAGCGCCCTTTTCATGACGCAGGACAATGCCGTTCACGAGCTGTCCGATCTTGTCGTTGAATTCCCTTAAAATAACATCGCGCTCGGCCTCGCGCACCTTCTGCACGATGACCTGGCGCGCGGTCTGGGCCGCGATCCTCCCGAATCCCTGAAACTCGACCTGAAGCGGCACCTCCCCGTCCATCTGGGCCTCGGGATAGAGCGTCTGCGCCTCTTCGAGGGTGATCTCCTCTTCCGGGTTCGTGACCGCCGGCACGACCTTCTTATAGGCGTACATGATGATGTCGCCCCGCTTGGGATCGATCTGCACTGCAATCCGTTGGGCGCCGTATTTCTTCTTGGCGGCGCTCACGAGCGCAGACTCGACTGCCTCGATCACCATTTCCTTCGAGATGCCCTTTTCCTTGCTGATCTGGTCGATCACATGAATTAACTCCTGACTCATACGCCATTCCCCTCCTGAAAAATCTGTATCCGCATACTTCGCGGGCATCCGCCTTGCGTTCTCAAACACGGAGGCCGCAATAAATGCGGGCTAAAATTCCACCTCGAGCGACGCCCTGGCTATGTTGTCGATCGGAATATTTAAAACAGCGCCGGAATCGAGCTTCAGCATAACCGCGTTTTCGTCCAGAGCGCCCAGCGTGCCGCGAAAGACCTTCTGGCCGTCAATCGGCTGATAGGTCTTTATCTTGATCATACTGCCCGTAAAACGGACAAAGTGCTCCGGTTTGGTAAGCGCCCGGTCGAGACCGGGGGACGAAACCTCCAGCGTATACGCATGCGAAATGATGTCCTCGACATCCAGAGCGGCGCCCAGGTCCCTGCTCACTGCTTCGCAGTCAGCCAGCGTGACCCCGCCGCCTATTTCCCGGTCAATGTAAACCCTAAGAAGCCATTTCGGCCCCTGTTTCAGGAACTCCATGTCCCACAAATCGAGACCCGTGGATTTGAGAATGGGATCGAGCAATCGCCGAATCTGTTCTTCACTGTCGGACATTACCGGCCCCCAAAGAAAAAGAGTGGGCAAACACAAATGCCCACTCTTTAAAAAAATTCCCAGAGTGTTAATTATTTTTAACATACTCCTGTTCCAATTGCAAGCAAAATCTCACTGCCTTTTTTAAAAAGGCCCCCCGGTCTTCAAAAACCGTATACCGTATTCTGTGGAGTAATCATTCATACTTGCACCTCTCCATCCCCGGATCGGCATCTTGTTTTTTAAAAAATACACCTTTCGATGTAGTTCATCCTGTTTGAAATTACACCCTTTGATGGATTGTAAAGTCTTCACGTTCCGGTATTATGCCCCAGTCTGTAATACTATGCTCGAAGAAGGAGGTGACAGAAGCGTATCCCAATGGCCTCGTCGTTGAAATCCTGGGATTCAGAATTCCTAATAATTAAATCTGGAGGAAAAAATGAAGAAAGTCTTATCACTTCTGAGCATCGCAATAGCCATGGTGTGCGTCTTTACAATCACGAAAGCGTTTACGGAAGACTATTCTTCCTCGGATGCCACGTCCAGCACCACCAGCGGGACATCAAGCAGCACAACGTCGGCAACCGCATCGAACAATGTCGCGGTTCTCGCCAGCAACGACCTCGGCATGCACTGTGTATGCCCGAGTTTCGATTATTTCACGGTCCTTCCTCCCTTCAACACTCTGCGGGCGCAGGTCTTCGTGAAAGGGACCGGCGACCCTCAGATCTCCACCAGTTACCGGGTTACCTATTCGGTTTTGGAAAACACCGACGCCATCCTGAAGGCGGACCCCTATTATCAGAACTGGCTCAAGAACGCGCCCAAACTTTTCCCGGGCTTCAACCCCATCCGGGCGGACGGAAGGATCCAGGGTCTGACCGGCGCAACCTTGAGCGGAGATATGACGCCCAATACGAGCGGCTTCTATGAAGCCAAAGGCGTTCCCATTTATCCGGTGGTTACGAATACGAGCAAGGATATCATGATCGACCCGCTCGGCGGCCCGAAGAGAGACCCCTATCTCACCTGGGTCGTGAAGGTTCTGGACAGCAACGGCAAAGTGGTCGCGTCCACCCAGAACACGGCACCTTCCGCATTCGGCGGCTGCTGCTCCTGCCACCTGAAACTCGCCCAGTCTTACGGCTATGCCAACCCTACTTCGTATGATTCCTTCAAGGTCATGGGCATGCTCCACGGCAGAAACAGCAGCGGAATCGATTTGTCCTATCTTGACACGGACGGCGACGGGGTCCCCGGCCCGATCCGCTGTTCTTACTGCCACGTCGATCCGGCGATGGGAGAGAGCAAAGCGCCCGGCATGCCGGCTGGCTACAAGATCCTGCCTGGAGCGAATTTCACGTACTCGCAGGTAAAGACCTCGAAGTACACCTTCTCCGATGTCCTGCACCGCTTCCACGCCCAGGATTCACTGGTTTTGTCGTCCTATGACCCGAACATCGCGAAGAACTGCTACGACTGCCATCCGGGCAACGGCGTGAACTGCTACCGCGACACGCATACCACCAAAACGATCAATGGTCATGCGATCTGGTGCACGGACTGCCACGGCGACCTCAACCAGAGGATTTCATCCGGCCAGTTGCAGAATCCCTGGAACATCGCGACGCTTCCCAAGTGCTCGACCTGCCACGGGAACTACGGCGAAAGCAGCACCTATACGTTTACCAACGTCTTCGGGGCCTTCCTGGGCAGCCAAACCAAAATGGGCCTCTGCTCATCGTGCCACGGCTCGCCGCACGGGCTTAACCCCTCGACCCTCGCGAACGACAATGTTCAGAACATCAGCCTGCAGAACGACTCGAGGGCGATCGGCAAGTGTTCCGTGTGCCATACAAACGAAGGAAACACCTGGAAAGTGCCGCCGCACCTCTTGGCCCCTTAAGAACGCTGTAACTGCGCCGGGACGGCCGACACATGACCGGCGGGCGGCGGGTGATCAAGCAAATAGTGCAAACGTTGCTGTATGAATAATCTGTAATGAAGAGGGAGGACCGTTCCTCCCTCTTTTTTTTGCCTTCGGGATGAATTAATGATTCAGAATGGCCCTTCTCAAGGTCCGGAATGCCGAAAACCGGTCCGGGCGCGACAACTATTGACACGTCCGGATTTCGGATGAAAGAGCGGCTGTACAGGTAAAAAGTCCTGTCCTTTTCTTCTCCCCTTTTTTTCTTTTTCCTGATATAATTCCTTCCAAGAATAAGGAGCGCCCATGCGTCTTTCCAGGGAACTGATCAAACACATTGCCGATGCGGTTGCGGTGAACCTTGAAAGCAAAGGCATCGCCAGATATGACGTGCCGAAAAGCGCGATAGCAGACAAAATCGCCGGGATCATCACCGCAAACATGGCGGCGGAAGACAAGCTGAACGCCGAAGTGGAAAAAATCCT
>DASWAB010000050.1:0-3582 GCA_036391375.1 Nitrospirota bacterium | reverse complement strand
AAACCGTCCGTTCCTTCGAGTCGCGGCTTGTGCGGAGCGTGGAACGGACGCTCGAACGGTCGCGCGCCGCGTTCCGCGAGAAGCTCCGGCTGCTTGGCGATCCGAAACGCAGGCTCGAACAGGTCGGACAGCGCGTTGATGAACTCGCCCGCCGGATGGCGCTCGGGCTCCGGCACCACGTGCGGAGGGACCGTGCGCGCCTCGTGTCGCTCGCGGCGGGGCTCGACCATCTGAACCCGCTCGGCATTCTTGCCCGCGGATACAGTGTTACCCGAAAACTGCCTGCCGGAATGATCCTGAAGGATGCGTCCCGCGTCAAGCGAGGCGACCTGCTGAGTACGAAACTTCACAAAGGGGAAGTGCTGTCGAGGGTGGAGGAAATGCGGGAGGAGAGCGATTAGCTGTTATTTGTGTCTTCTTCCAATTTGCTGGTGAAGGTCGTTTTTTGGACGATTCCTCTTGTTGTCGTTTCTTTGCACATCCCCTTCGCGTCCTGAATGAAATTTTTGACCCGTCTAAGGCCACGTCAGCCCGCACGCGCAAACTCGGCAGTATGTCCCGTTATTTTCCAACCGATCCCCGCACCTTCCGGACATCGGCCCATATATCCACAATGCCGAGGGCGATGATGCCCGCAACGGCAGGCGGCATGACCAGAAGGAGCGCCAAGATCATTCCCCGTGCGAAAGCCCTGAGGCGCGCCTTTTTGAGGTAGTGCTCGACGATGGCGGCGCCCTGCGCGAGATAGACCGCTGCGAAGACGATCGCGAGGTTCCAACCCACGATCCGTACATTTTCCCGCGGCACTACGATGAAGGCCAGCGCAGCGATCAAACCCCAGACCCACGAGTCGGGCGCGTGCCATGCGGAGAAGGAAGCCTGCGCCGTTGCTGTTTCACCCGTCTTTCGCGTGATGACGGCGCGTGAGAAGCCGTAACAGCACGCCGCCTGCGCCACGGAGGTGGCAACCGTGATCCCCGGGCTGAGCCGCACGAGATAATGAATGAAGGCGTCCGAGGCCGCGTTGACAGCATCAGCCATCTCTTTAAGGCCGAGGTCGGTATAGAACTTCGCCGCGTCCGCGATACCGCTCCGCAGATACTCTTCCGCCGCTGTGAAGGGGTTCCTGCCCGTGCGGGCCAGATAAAAAGCCAAAACCAGGCCCAGCGCGGCGACCGGCAAAAGACCACCCAGGAGTGCCACCTGCTCCGGTTTCATCCTCCTGCGCATGCCTTCGCTGACGCCGATCGCCATAAGTCCGAAGCTGAAGGCGAGGAGGGCGGCGGACTGCCATCCGCCGAGGACGCCGATGATGACGCCCGCGGCGAGGAGCGTCATCAGCCCTTCGCGCCTGCCCTCCCTGACAAAGACGAGGATGAGCGGCACGGGCGTGAAGAGGGCGAGGGCCTGGCCGAGCAGGGGGATGACGAACCCCGCGATAAACAGCCCCGCGGTTTGGAGCGTTGCGGTGAAAACCGGACGATAATTCAAGATAGTCTCCAAAAAAAAGGGAAACCCAGAGCCATCTCTGGGTTTCCCCGGTAATGCGCTTTTGGCGCGCTACTTCTCGCCCGAGAACGGCAGGAGCGCTATGTTCCTGCACCGCTGCACCGCGACGGTGACGGCCCGCTGATGCCGGGCGCAGTTGCCGGATATGCGGCGGGGAAGAATCTTCCCGCGCTCGGTAACGAAGAACCTGAGCGTCTTGACGTCCTTGTAGTCAATGAAGGGCGCCTTGTCCACGCAGAACCGGCACACCTTCTTTCGGACCTGGAAACGTCTTCTCTTTTCCGGCCCCCTGCTGTCGCGGCCTCTCGATTCGGAAGACCGTTCAGATCTTGCTGGATACTCTGCCATAGTATTCGACTCCTTGTCTCAATGTTTTGGGAAAACCGGCGTTCCGCCTTTAGAAGGGGATCTCTCCCTCATCCCCGGCGGGTTCAGGCGCGGGCTCGGACTGCTGAGCGTGTCCTCCCCCCTGGCCGGCTGATGAGCGCCTCGGCATGAAGTTCACCGACTGCGCCACCACTTCGATCTTGTTCCGTTTCTGTCCGTCCTCGGTCTCCCATCGACGCTGCTGGAGCCTGCCGTCGATCAGGACCGAGTCGCCTTTGTTGATGTACTGGCCGCAGGACTCCGCCTGCTTGCCGAACACGACGATGTCGATGTAACTGACCTCTTCCTTGGTTTCGTCGCCCTGCTTGTATTTGCGGTTAACCGCGATGGCGAAGCTTGCCACCGCGATGCCGTTCGGCGTGTAGCGTACCTCGGGGTCGCGGGTGAGATTGCCCAACAGGATCACTTTATTGAAGCTCGTCATGGTCACCTCGAATGTCCCGATGTCCCCAGTTGAACGCGCCGGGGGGCGGGCGGACTTCCGCGCGGTCAGCCCCTATGCCGCGGCGTGTCCGGTGGATTCGGGCTTGGCGGCGTCTTTTTTCTTCGGCTTCGGCGCCGGCCTGGTGCGCAATTCCTTTTCCAGTCTGATGGTCAGGAACTTGATCACCGAATCGGTGAGCTTGTACGTGCGCTCAAGCTCGCTTACCGCGGTCGGTTGCGCCTTGAACTGGAAAAAGGCGTAGTGCCCGCGTTTGTGTTTCTTGATTTCATAGGAAAGCTTCTTTTTGCCCCAGTCCTCGAACTTGAGCATCTCTCCGCCCTGCTTCGCGATCACGTCCTGCATCTTCTTGATCACGGCGGCGGTTTCCTCGTCAGTGAGATTGGGATTGATGATGAAGATTGATTCGTACGTCTGCATTCGCATGCCTCCTCATGGGTTATAGCCCTCCGACGATTAAGCCCCTGTTTCCTTGTGGAAAGGCGCGGGGAGTTTCTCTTGCGGAGAGCAAGGAGTAATCCCGCATCGCTTTTCAGCTCCTCTACGGGAATCGACCTTACTCGTTGGGGAAATGAAACATTATCATAGGCAAGTTGAAAAATCAAGCGTTTTCTTGGGTGTTGTCAAGCCAAAAGGAGAAACGCCCCATGCCCCCTGTGATTGTTATTGACCCCGGCGCGCCGAATGGATTATCATCTTTCCATGCACGCATGGCACGGCAAAGCGCTCTTCATCGACCTTTCTTCAAAAAAAAATCATACGGAAAGCCTTTCCGAAGAGCTCCTCTCGACCTGCATCGGCGGCAGAGGGATGGGCGTGGAAATGATGAAAGAGTCCTTTGCGTTCGATCCCTATGACGGCAGGATGCCGATCATCTTTGCCGTGGGCCCGCTCTGCGGCACGCCCGCGCCGGCATCGTCGCGCATGTCCGTGACAGCCCGTTCCCCCCTGACCGGCACGATCACCGACTCTTCCGTGGGCGGCGCGCTCCCGCTCAAGCTTAAAGCCGCGGGCTACGACTGCCTTATGGTTACCGGCAAGGCAAGCGCGCCGGTCTCTATTCAGATCAATAACGACAGGGTTGAGATCAAAGACGCTTCGCAGCTCTGGGGCAGGGGATGCCAGGAAACAAACAAACTGCTGGAGCCCTTCGGCGAAACGGCGTGCATCGGCCCGGCAGGTGAGAACCTCGTCCGGTTCGCGAACATCATGATCGGCGGGGCCAATTCCGCGGGCCGCGGAGG
>DASWAB010000049.1:0-8517 GCA_036391375.1 Nitrospirota bacterium | reverse complement strand
TGTCTACAATATCCTCTCTGCAATCGGCGTGGGCATTTCCCTGGGGTTCGGGACCGATAGTATTGCCCGGGGCATCGAGGGGATGAAGGCGGTGCCGGGGAGGATGGAGAAGGTGGACGAAGGCCAGCCCTTCGGCGTGGTAGTGGATTACGCCCATACCGAGGATTCGCTGGCGGGTCTCCTCGACGCGGTTCGGGGCATGACGAAGGGCAGAGTTATTACCGTTTTCGGGTGCGGCGGCGACCGAGACCGGACCAAGAGGCCGAAAATGGGCGCCGCGGCGATACGCGGAAGCGATGTCGTCATCATCACCTCCGACAATCCCCGGACCGAGGAGCCCCTGAGCATTATTCGCGAGATCGAGACCGGCATGGAAGGGTTGGCGCAAAAAATCCAGCGCGCCGGGGCGGCGCCGATGGCGGCCGATGGAAAAAAGCCGTATTATGTCATGCCCGACCGGCGCGACGCCGTGGCAGAGGCCATCCGGATGGCACGGTCAGGGGACATGGTCGTACTGGCCGGAAAAGGGCACGAGGACTATCAGATCATCGGAGAAAAGAAGGTTCCTTTTGACGACCGCGAGGTCGCCCGGACGGAGATACGAAAACGGCAGATGACGGGGGTCAGATGACAGAGCACGGACCCGCGCTGTTCGTTGATGCGTCTTAGCCCGTCTTCTGCGCTCTGACTTCCGTATTCTGGATTGTTTGCATGCTTGATTCTGAAAAAAAACTGTTCGGAGAGATTCTGGGGAGGATGGAAAGGATGGAGATCCGCGGGGTATCCATAGACTCCAGGAGCATCAAAGAAGGAGAGCTGTTCGTCGCGCTCAAGGGGGACCGGTTCGACGGGCATGACTACGTGCCCGAAGCGATCAGGAAAGGCGCGTGGGGGGCGCTGGTGGAACGCGCCGCGTTGGACGATAAATTCCCGAGTCTCGGCGGGCTGCGAAACATTCTTCCGGTGGAAGACACGCTTCTCGCCCTCCAGGAAATGGCGCACCTTCACCGGAAAAAATTCTCCATCCCCGTCGTCGGCATTACCGGCTCGAACGGGAAAACAACGACCAAGGAGATGATCGCGGGCATCCTGAAACAAAAGGGCCCGGTGCTCAAGAACGAGGGAAACCTGAACAATCATATCGGGGTGCCGCTCACGCTCCTCAGAATCGAGCATAGACATCGGTCCGCCGTTGTGGAGATGGGCATGAGCGCGCCGGGCGAGATCGACCTCCTCGCGCGGCTGGCGAGTCCCGACATCGGCGTGATTACGAACATCGGGCCCGCGCACCTTGAGTTCCTCGGGAGCATGGACAAGGTCGCAGAGGCGAAGGGGGAACTGCTCGACAATCTGAAGCCGGACGGCACGGCGGTGCTGAACGCAGATGACCGTTATTTCACGACGCTCAACAAGAAAAGCGGCGCCCGGATGCTGACGTTCGGAATCGACGTTCAGGCCGATGTCCGCGCTTCGGACATTCGTCAGGAAAAGCATTATACCGATTTTACGATCCTCACGGATGGCCCCCGGGCGAAGGTGCGGCTCCGGGCCGTAGGCAAGTACAATATCTACAACGCCCTTGCGGCCGCGGCCGCGGCGATTGCAGCCGGCATGTCCCTCGATGCCGTAAAATACGGGCTTGACGATTTTGTTCCCGTTGCCATGCGTTCAGAAGTCAGAGAGGTGAAGGGGAGAACCGTGCTCGCGGATTATTACAACGCGAACCCGGCCTCCATGGAGGCCGCCCTCACGGCCTTGCTTTCGCTCGCGGCGGGAAGGAAGGCCGTTGCCGTGCTCGGCGACATGCTCGAGCTGGGAGACGCGGCCGCCGAGGCGCACCGCGAAATCGGGAGGATTGCGGGACGGCTCGGCGTGGGTGTGCTCATCGCGATGGGCGAGCTGTCGAACGATATTCTGAAAGGCGCCCGCGAGGCGGGAATCCCGAACGATCATTTGTTCGCTGCAGGATCGCACGCCGAAGCGGCGGATTTGCTCACCCGTCATTCCAAGAACGGCGACACGGTGCTGATCAAGGGCTCGCGCGGCATGAAAATGGAAAAAATCCTGGAGGCGTTCTGATGCTCTACCACCTGCTCTATCCGCTGCATGACAAGATAAGCGGTCTCAACGTGTTCCGGTACATCACCTTCCGGAGCGCCGGCGCGGTCCTGACCGCACTCATCCTGACGTTCGTCCTCGGACCTTCGATGATCGCCTGGCTGCGCAGACTGAAGGTCGGGCAGCAGGTCAGGGACGACGGTCCGCAGACCCATCTTTCAAAAAAGGGCACGCCCACCATGGGCGGGCTTCTGATCATTGCCGCCCTCGTCACATCGGCTCTCTTGTGGTCCGATCTTACCAACAGGTACGTATGGGTGGTGCTCTTCGCAACGCTTGCCTTCGGCGGCATCGGATTCTGGGACGATTACTTGAAAGTCGTGAAGAAACAGTCGACGGGCCTCCGGGCGTATCAGAAGTTCGGCCTCCAGATCGTCGCGTCCGCTGCGATCGGCTTCTTCCTCTATCACAACCCCGGCGACCCGAACAGCACCCACCTGTCCGTGCCGTTCCTGAAACGGCTCTTCCTCGACCTGGGCTGGTTCTATATCCCTTTCGTTGTCGTGGTGATCGTTGGCTCGTCGAACGCCGTGAACCTCACCGACGGGCTTGACGGGCTGGCAATCGGCCTTGTCGGGATCGCATCGACGGTCAATGCCGTGATCGTCTACCTCGGAGGGAACAAGATCATCGCCGATTACCTCAAGATCCTCTACATCCCGGCAAGCGGCGAGCTCGCGATTTTTTGCGGGGCGATGCTTGGAGCGAGCCTCGGGTTCCTCTGGTACAACGCGCACCCAGCTTCGGTCTTCATGGGAGATGTGGGCTCGCTTTCGCTCGGCGGCGCGCTCGGCGCCCTGGCGGTGGTGACCAAGCACGAACTTATCCTCGTCATTGTCGGCGGGATATTCGTGGCGGAGACGGTCTCGGTGATGCTGCAGGTTGCTTCGTACAAGATGACGGGAAAACGCATCTTCAAGATGGCCCCGATCCATCATCATTTCGAGCAGGTCGGATGGCCCGAATCCAAGGTCATCGTGCGGTTCTGGATTGTCGGCATCATCCTGGGGCTGATCTCGATCAGCACGCTGAAACTGAGATGAAACAGGAAGAGTATCGGTTTAGACGCCTGAACGTTTGAATTGTTCCAACAAAATTCAGCGATCTCTGTTGCAAGGATTTTTTGCGGTCGGGAGGCATGGTGAAACCGGATTTTAACGGCAAGCGGGTCACGGTCGTGGGACTGGCGCGAAGCGGCGTCGCGGCAGCGCGGGCGCTCCATGCGCGTGGCGCAATCGTCACGGTGACGGACAGAAAGCCGCTGGACCAGCTTGCGGCGCAGATAAAAATCCTTGGCAGCAGCCGCATCAGGGTCGAGGCGGGCGGCCACCCGGACCGCGTCTTTGCCGGAACCGACCTCATCGTGCTTTCTCCGGGCGTGCCCAAGATACCGCAGATCGTGAATGCCCGGCGGAAGGGGGTCAGGGTCATCAGCGAACTGGAACTCGCGTGGCTGCTGTCCGGCTCCCCCTACGCGGCAATCACCGGCACGAACGGAAAATCGACGGTCACGACGCTCGTCGGGCTGATGCTCAATAAGGCGGGGAAAAAGGCGCTGGTTGCGGGAAACATCGGGAACGCCCTGACGGAAGACCCTGCGCTCCTCACGGGACAGGACTGGATCGTGGCCGAGCTTTCGAGCTTTCAGCTTGAAGACATCGAGACCTTCAGGCCGCGCGTCGCCGCGGTCCTGAACGTAACGCAGGACCATCTTGACCGCTATCACGACATAGATGAATACGCCGAGGCGAAGGCCAGGGTTTTCATGAACCAGCGGAAAGAGGACTATCTCGTGCTGAACTTCGACGATCCTCTCGTAAAGTCGATGGCCCGCCGGACAGCGGCGACGGTGGTTCCTTTTTCGCGGCTCCTCAGGTTCAATCCGGGGGCCTGTGTTTTAGACGGCTTTGTGACATTTAACGGACGGCGCATCATCCGCGCCGGCGAGATCAGGATCAAGGGCCTGCACAACCTCGAAAACGCCCTGGCCGCCGCAGCGATATCTCTGTGCGCGGGTGCGGATGAGAAGTCCGTCGCCTCGGCGCTCCGGGAGTTTCCCGGACTCGAGCACCGGCTCGAATTCGTGCGCGAAAAGGACGGCGTCGCCTACATTAACGACTCCAAAGGCACGAACGTGGGCGCGGTGGCGAAATCCCTCGAGGGCTTCACCCAGCCGGTGATCCTGATCGCGGGAGGGCTGGACAAGGGGAGCGACTTCAGCCCGCTTTATGATTTGTTCAGAAAAAAGGTAAAGCTCCTGATTTTGATCGGCAAGGCGGCGGGCAAGATGGCAAAAGCGCTCGGCGCGTCAACGGAAACGGCGTTCGCACAGACCCTTCAGGACGCGGTTCGCCTGGCCGCCTCGCGGGCAGTCCGCGGAGACGTGGTGCTTCTGTCTCCCGCCTGCGCGAGCTTCGACATGTTCAGGGACTTTGAGGACCGGGGGAGGCAGTTCAAGGAGGCAGTGCGCGCGTTGTAGCGCGGAGTGAGTTTTCCATGCAGACGGCTATCTCTCATAAAGGTCATTACGACGGGATGCTGCTCTTCGCGGTGTTTTCTCTTCTCGTCATCAGCGTGGTGATGGTCTACAGCGCGAGCGGCGTTGTGGCGCTCGCCACCTACGATGACACAATGTATTTCATGAAGCGCCAAATCCTGTGGACGATGGCGGGGCTTGTGCTTATGACGGTCACCATGCGCATCGGGCACCGTCTGCTGTCGGACCAGCGGCTGGTGCTCGGTCTTGTCCTCATTGCGCTTTTTCTGGTGGCGGCGACGCTTGTTCCGGGCGTGGGGAGGATGATCAACGGTTCGCGGCGGTGGCTGCGGCTCGGGATATTCTCGTTTCAGCCGTCAGAGTTCGCCAAATTCGCGCTGGTTGCATATATGAGCTACTACATCGCAAAGAAAGGGGACCGGATCCGCGATTTCACGAACGGGCTCGTTCCCGCTTACGTGGTGACTGCGATCTTCTTCGGCCTGTGCATTCTGCAGCCGGACTTCGGCTCGGCCATGACGTTCGCGGGCGTGGCTGCCATTCTTCTGTTTGCGGGAGGAGCGAACGTTCTCCATCTTGGCGGCACGGTCCTGGCGGCGCTGCCCCTTCTCTATCTCGCCGTGGCCCGCAGCGCGTACCGGTCGCGAAGAATTTTCGCCTTCCTCGATCCCTGGGCGGACGCGCAGGGATCGGGGCACCAGATCATCCAGTCGTTCCTCGCCTTCGGCAGCGGCGGCGTGATCGGACGCGGTCTGGGCGAGGGAAGGCAGAAGCTTTTTTTCCTGCCGGAACGGCATTCGGACTTCATCTATGCCGTGATCGGAGAGGAACTCGGTCTCATCGGCGCGCTCGTGGTCCTCATGCTGTTCCTCATGATCCTGTGGCGGGGAATACGGATCGCGCGCCTTTCGGGAGATGTATTCAGCCGCATGCTCGCCCTCGGCATCACGCTCTTGGTCTGCGTCCAGGGGCTGATCAACATGGCGGTCGTCACCGGGCTTCTGCCGACGAAGGGCATCGCGCTCCCTCTCGTGAGCTACGGCGGATCGTCACTCGTGATGACGCTGGGGGCCATCGGCGTGTTGCTGAATATATCGAGAGAGACGTCATGAGCGGGGCGCGGGGCAGGGGCCGGGGGTTTGGGAAAAATCAATGAATGTCGTCATCGCAGGCGGTGGGACTGGAGGCCATTTGTATCCCGGGATCGCCATAGCGCGGGAAATTCTCGGGGAGCAAGGCAACAAGGTCCTGTTCGTGGGAACGGAACAAGGGATCGAGGCGAAAGTGCTTCCGAAGGAGGGGCTCCCGGTCCGGTTCATATCCGTGGGAAAGCTCAAAGGCATGAAGCTTTCGTCGATTGTGAAAACGGTGGCAATGCTGCCCCGAAGCGTGTATCAGTCCCTTTGCCTGCTGCACGAGGTCCGGCCCGATGTGGTGGTCGGCGTGGGGGGATATTCCTCCGGCCCGGTCTGCCTGGCTGCGCTGCTTCGGGGAATAACGCTCTTTATCGTCGAACCCAATTCCTATGCGGGGCTCGCGAACAGAAAGCTGGGAAAGGTGGCCGACAAGGTGGTTCTCTGTTTTCCGGGGACCGGATCGCAAAAATTTTTTCCTCCAGAGAGGACGGTGAACACCGGCCCTCTGGTCAGAAAAGGGATTGAGCAGGGGAATCGCGAAAAGGCGCTTGCCGATTTCGAGCTTGAACCGGGGCGGTTCACGGTTTTTGTCATGGGCGGGAGCGGCGGCGCGCACGCCATCAATATGGCGATGAAGCAGGCAGCCGAGCGCCTGAAAAATGTCTCCGGCCTTCAAATTCTGCACCAGACCGGCGAAAAGGACGCTGCCGAGGTCAAGGAAGGCTACGCTGCGGCGGGCGTGCAGGCGACGGTTCTTCCGTACATCCATGACATGGCGGGCGCCTACGCGGTCGCGGACCTCGTGGTCTCCCGCTCGGGCGCAACCACCGTGGCCGAACTCGCGGTCTGCGGCAAGCGTGCGGTGCTGGTGCCCTTTCCCTTTGCAGCGGACAATCACCAGGAGCACAATGCCAGGACCCTGGCTGAGCGCGGTCAGGCCGATGTCATCATCCAGAAGCACCTCACGCCGGAGCTGCTGGCCGGCATGATAAAAAAGCAGGCAGGCATGGGCGCAGCCGCGCCAGGAGCGGCACGGATGGAGAACACGGCGGCCGGGGAGATCGTGAGGATCTGTAACGAGTATGTTCAAAAAAATTAAACACATTCATTTCGTGGGAATCGGCGGCATCGGCATGAGCGGCATCGCCGAGGTGCTTCTGAACCTGGGGTACAAGGTCTCGGGCTCGGACCTGAAGGAGTCGGACACCACGGAGCGGCTTAGAAGACTGGGCGGCGAGATATTCATCGGACACCGGGCGCAGAACATCGTGTCCCCCCACGTGGTGGTGATCTCCTCGGCCGTGAAGAGCGACAACGTCGAGGTGACGGCCGCGCGGGAAAAACAGATCCCCGTCATTCCGCGCGCCGAGATGCTGGCCGAGCTCATGCGGCTCAAGTATGGCGTCGCGATCGCGGGCGCGCACGGCAAGACCACGACGACCTCCATGGTGGCCACGGTGCTCGCTGCGGGCGGCATCGATCCCACGGTCGTGATCGGCGGAAAGCTCAACAGTCTGGGCACGAATGCCAAGCTCGGCCAGGGCGAGTTTCTCGTGGCGGAGGCCGACGAAAGCGACGGGAGTTTTTTGAAGCTCTCGCCCGCCATCGCCGTGGTCACGACGATCGACGAAGAGCACCTCGACTATTACCGGGACATCGACGAGATCAAGGACGCGTTTCTTACGTTCATCAACAAGGTTCCCTTCTACGGCGTCTCGGTGCTCTGCCTGGACCAGCCGCACATTCAGTCGCTTATCCCGAGGGTCGAGAAACGGTACTGGACCTACGGCATGAGCTCCCAGGCGGATTATCAGGCAAAAGAGATCGCGCGCAAACCGCTCGGTTCGGCTTTCAAGGTGCTGCATCACGGCCGGGACCTCGGATGGTTCGAACTCGCCGTGCCGGGAGTGCACAACATCAGCAACAGTCTCGCGGCCATTGCCGTCGCGCGTGAGATGGACATTGATCTTGAAATCATCCGAAAGGCGCTCCGGGAGTTTTCCGGGGTACAGCGCAGGTTCACGATCAAGGGCGAAGCGGACGGCGTCACCGTCGTGGACGACTACGGCCATCATCCCACGGAGGTGAAGGCGACCCTGGCGGCGGCTTCGTGGGGCGCGGGGCGCCGGGTCGTGGTCGTGTTTCAGCCGCACCGGTACACGAGAACGCAGCATCTGATGGAGGAATTTTTCACCGCCTTCAACCAGGCGGACAAGCTGGTGATCACGGACATCTACGCCGCGGGAGAAAAACCCATCCCCGGCGTGTCGGGCCAGGCGCTCTACGAAGGCATCAAGCAGCACGGCCATAAAGACGTCACGTATATCCCCGATAAGGAACAGATCGCCCGCCATATGGTCGAAGTACTGAGGAAGGGCGATTTGATGATCACGCTCGGAGCCGGCGACGTATGGAAGATCGGCGAGCAGGTCCTGGACAAACTGAGACATGGAGATCAAAGACTTTAAAGGAGAGCTCAAACGGGACGAGCCCCTGAGCAGGCATACGTCGTTCGCCATCGGAGGCCCGGCGGACGTCCTGGCCTATCCCGTTGACCGCGACGACCTTGCGCTGCTGCTTCAGGAGACACGCAGGCAGGGGCGGAAGTATTTTATCATCGGCGGAGGGACGAATCTGCTCGTGCGCGACGGCGGCTTCCGCGGCGTTTTGATAAGCCTGCAGCGCATGAATGCGATCGAAATCGAACGCGAGTACCGTTCCGTGGGAGGCATCTTCGCGGCAGTCAAAGCCCAGGGGGGGGCGGCC
>DASWAB010000048.1:0-9342 GCA_036391375.1 Nitrospirota bacterium | reverse complement strand
ATGCCGACCAGTTCATGGGGATAGAGGGGAATGTCCCTCTGGTGAACGCAGCAATGACCGCACCCCTTTCCGCATGCCAGTCTCGCCTTCCGCCGTTTCTCTTCATTTCTGACGGCCACCCAGACGCCCGTGTCCGCAATGGCATAGGCATCAAGGAGCATGGGCAGCCAGGCCAGCCGTTTTTCGTCCTCCGGGAACCGAAGCCTTCTCGAAAGGTCGCTGTTTTTCGTCGTCTTTCCTTTTTTCACGATTCATCCCGCTCAAACAAAAGGAGTCCCTGCAGAAGCCTGTCTCACAATACCATAGCCTCATGGAAAAGACAACAATCGCATTGCCCCCCCGCGCGGACAGTCCGCGATACGCCTGTGCTATACTATAAGTAAGGAAAGTAAGGAGAAAGAATAGATGATTGAAATTATTCTCGGCATCGGCGTCGCCGCTTTCGTCATCTACGCGGCATTTTCGATCAGCTACCTCGTAAGCATGAAACGGGCGAGCGAGCGGGCGGGGAAATTTCTCACGAACGTCGAAGGCAACGTGAATGCGGCCTTGTCCGAGATCAGGGGCACGCTCGAACATATCCGGAAAATAACGAGCGATGTCAGCGCAGTAACGGACGAGGTAAGACATATGGCTCACACCATGGTCAGTCTGGAAAAGGGCGTGCGGGATTTGTACGGATATCTGAAGGAGAGTCTTGGCGCCGCCGCAGAGGCGCACATCGCCGGATTACGGGCCGGCATTGCAACGGGGGTCGTTACGCTGGTGAAAAATCTACAGGAAAAAAAGGAGTGATGCGCTATGAAAGAAGAACTCGAAAAAGAGAAGATGGACGGTTCCGGTTCCTTCGTGGTTCCGTTCCTGATGGGAGGCCTCGTCGGGGCCGGGATCGCGCTCATGCTTGCGCCGAAGTCGGGGAAGGAACTGAGGAAGGACATCAAGGACCTCACCTCCGACACGCGCGAAGCAATCGCCTCAACCATCGACAAGGGCAAAGAGCTGTATGAGGGGAGCAGGGCAGCGGTCAAAGACGCCATCGACGCGGGGAAGTCCGCGTATGTAGAGGAGAGGGACAGACGTCGTCAGGCGGCATGAACGACGAATAGGGCGCGCTCTGCAGCCGGGGCGCGCCTGATTATTTTCCGTTGCCCTATCCTTCCCTTTCGATTCCGCACTCCGCATTTACCTTCCCCACGGGTGCTCATCCCACCTTCAAGAGCTGGGGATTGGTGTGCGGGATGAATACCGCCCCTAAAAACTCCTTCATGAACTCAGGGTCATCGTGCATGTGCTTGTAGGTGATCTTATCAACAACTGCATCCGCGGCGCCGGCCAGATCGCCGTCGCAGAGCAGCATGCGGGCGCCTTCGAGGGACGAGTTGCCCAGGGGCTTCACGGTCTCCGCGGGCCAGGCCGGCAGCATGCCGATGCCCGCGGCCTTCCGGGGATCGATGCCCGTGCCGAGGGCGCCCGAGATAAAGACGTTTTTAATACCCCCGAAGGAAATGCCCACTGCCCGGGTGAGCACCAGAAGCAGCGTGAACATGGCCGCCTTGGACTTCATGAAATTCTGGATTTCGGACTGGGTTATATACAGAGCGTCTCCCCCGCCGCAGGAAATGGCAAACGCCTTTTCGCCGCCCACCGTCGTGACATGCGCGCTGTCGGCCAGTGCCCCGCTCGGGTCGATCGTGCCGGACGCATAAAGTTCGTAGAGGAGGCTCACCATGCCGGAGCCGCAGACCCCTTCCGGCTTTTCCTGATCAAAGGTTTTGCAGGAGACGGCGCCCTCCCTGATCTCGAAGTCGTAGATGATCCCCTTCTTCGCGCGCGTGCCGATCCGCGAGATGCCCTCCTCGAGCGCGGGTCCTGCCGCCCCCGCCCCCACGAGCATCCAGTCGCGGTTGCCGATCACGACCTCGGCGTTGGTCCCCACGTCGATCAGGATCGACGGCTGTTCAGACCGATGGAGGCCCGACGCCAGAATGCCCGCCGTGATATCGCCGCCCACGTAGCTGCCTGCATTCGGAAATACATAGACCGCCGCTTCCGGATTGATGCCGAGGGCCAGCTCGGACGCCTTGAAAAACCCCGGCGTCCTGACCGCAGGGACGAACGGGTCCACGGGTATCGTGCTGATGTCGAGCCCGAGAAAAAAATGGGTCATCACCGTGTTCCCGGCCGCGGCCATGGCGTGAATTTCCTTCGCCGTAATCCCCGCCTCCGAGCACAGCCGCCGGATGAGGTCGTTGATCCCGTCGCAAAGCGAACGGTAAACGCCTTCCGCGCCGGCAGACATGGCGTTATGCATGCGCGTCAGGATATCGCTCCCGAAACTGATCTGCGGATTTTCAAGATTGCGCGCCAGGACATCGCGGCAGGCGATATTGTCATACAGCAGGGCCGCAAGGTTGGTGGTGCCGAGGTCGAGGGCAATGGAATAGGAGCGCTCCGCGCCCAGATCGATCAAGCGATGTCCGCTTCCGATGCGACAGATGAACGCGGAAAAGGGCTCATTTCTTTTGGCCAGCGCGGGCAGCTTTTTCAGCGCGCCAAGAGGAATGTCTATCGGGCCGAGACCGAGCGAATCGCGCAAACGCTGGTCGTACGCCCTGCGGTCGTCGGCGGACGGGGCGGGCAGGGTTACGGTTCGTTTGAAAACAAGAGATGTCATAGCTCCGGATGTTCCGTTTTTAGTGATGAAGATCAGGACGTATGAATAACACAATCAGGAGAACGCTGTCAAGCGCGCCCTTGCCAGTACGACAAAAAAACGCAAAATCCCCTGCAAAATCTGTTATCATTGGGAAAAGGCCCGCCGGCTGGGAAAACCGGATGCGAAGACGGCTTGAAACAGCGGGGGGCTTACCGGCACAACGCATGATGCGAGACGCAAACGGCGCTCGATGAACTACCGAATGAACGAAAAGAAATATCTCAGGCAGTGGCTCTTGACGACAGGCCTCCTTTTTTTCCTTGGGCTGGCGCTTGCATATGATCTCATTCATGAGCGGCAGATAGCAGCGGCTGTCGAATACGACAGGCTCCTGGTCCAGACGCGGGTGATCGATGAAAACCTGAGCAATCAATTGACGGCAACGTACCGTTTCATGCTCGGGATTTTGAAGGATCTCGGGCAGTGGCGCGCCGGAAATTCATACCTTCCTGAGGCCAACCTCATGTTGAAGGCCTTGGCGGAGGCCAACCCGGGGGTCCAGACACTGCGGATCATTGACGCGCGCGGTCTCGTGCGGGCGTCCGACCGCGTGGAACTGATCGGCCTGAACGTTGAGCAACGGGAATATTTTCAGACCGCACGCAGCCTTCACGAGCCAGGCGCGCTGTATCTCTCGCCGCCCTATGTCACCAGGCGGGGCGCATACTCGATGACGGCGTCCCTTATGATCCCGGGCCCCGCTGGAAAGTTCAACGGCATCATCGCCGCAACGTTCGATCCCGAATATTTCAGGACACTGCTCGCTTCAATCCGATACGCTCCGGACATGTGGGCCGCCATAGCGCACGGAGACGGCGTACAGTTTCTCATGGTCCCGTACCGGGAAGGCCAGCCAGGGAAAGATCTGGCCCAGCCGGGTTCGTTCTTCAGCCGTCATCGTGACAGCGGCAAAGCCGAAACCCTCATGACGGGCAGGGTGTATGCAACGGAGGAAGAGCGGGTCATGGCGATTCGGACGATCCGCCCCGCCGGCGCGCACCTGGACAAGCCGCTCGTGGCTGCCGTCGGGCGCGACACCCATGCCGTGTTCGGCGCATGGCGGAAAACTGCGACGATATACGCCGGCGGGTATTTCGGCGTCGTCTTGATCACCCTCCTTTCCCTCCTCCAGTACCAGAAGCACGTCCGCCGCACCGACGAACAGGCAAAAATGGCAAAGGAGGCGCTTGAAAAAAGCGAAAAACGCTACCGTCTTCTCATCGAGAACCTCCAGGAAGGCATCTGGTTGATAGACACGGACGGCAACACGACCTTTGCCAACCAGAGCATGGCGCAGATGCTGGGCTATTCGATCGAGGAAATGCTGGGAAGGAACCTTCTTTCTTTCATGGACGAGCGCGGCAAAACGATCTCAATGCAACTATTGAAGAAACGGCGGCAGGGGGTCAAAGAGCAGCACGACTTCGAGTTCCTGCATAAGAACGGGAGCCGCGTTTATGCCACGTTAGCGACCTCCCCCATACCGGATGAGGCGGGACAGTATGCAGGCGCCCTTGCGGGCGTAATGAACATCACGGAGCGCAAGCGCGCTGAAGAAGCGCTGAAGCGGGGCGAGAAAGAGCTTCGCGACATTACGTCGTCGCTGGCAGAGGGGCTCTATATGCTCAATGACAGCGGCGAAATCACCTTTATGAATCCCGAGGCCGAGCGCCTCCTCGGATGGACCGAAGCCGAACTTATGGGCAAAAACATTCATGATATGGTCCATCATCATGCGCCGGACGGGTCAGCCCTTTCGTTTGCGGAATGCCCCATCCGCAAAGCGGTCATGACAGGCGGGCGATACGTTTCCCGTGACCAGGTTTTCATCCGGAAGGACGGCTCGGCCTTTCCCGCGTCCATCTCCAGTTCACCGGTTCTGGAAAACGGCAGGGTGGCCGCCTCGATTACCGCCTTTCGGGACATTACGGAACGGAAGCAGATCGAACAGGACCGGGAACAATTAATCGGCGAGTTGCAGAAGGCCCTCGCCGAAATCAAGACCCTGCATGGGATCCTGCCGATCTGTTCAAACTGCAAGAAGATCCGGGACGACAAGGGCGCCTGGCATCACATGGAAGCTTACCTCCACGACCACACGGACGCCGAGTTCAGCCACGGCTTGTGCGAGGAGTGCGCAAAAACATTATACCCGAATTACTTTAAGGAAGAACCGCAAAAAGGCGCTCCGAAATAGCCGCGGGTCGTCCGCGCCTACGGAAGGGAGGACCATGACGTTCATGCTTGTTGCAGGATGCGTTCTCGCGGTTTTCTATGCTGCGGTGGCCGTCTACTTCTGGCGCGGCTTCAACAAAAAGCTCCCGCTTTGAGGGTACGCGCCTTCCCCTGAAATCCTGAAGCGTCTCGAGCAGAAGCTCATGGATGAGGGGAAGCCGGTCCCCCGGTGGGTGACCGAAGGACAGAAGAGGCGGTGCAGGTGAAATGCGGGTATAACATGGACGTATTTTGCCTATCTATCAAGCAGCCTGTCGTCAGGAGCTACCCCACCGGACTTTTTGAACTATTTTTTGTTATCATCATGCCGATAACAGCTCCTCCAACTGCCCCCGCGATTCCGCCGATGAGCAGATAGTTAAATGAGGCTTTTGCTGTTTCCAGATATACCTGCTCAAACCCCTTGAGATTGCCTCCCCGGGTTATAACGACATCGAACGGAAGCTGCCCGATCAATACCGCCGGCGGACGATAGAAGTAACCGATTGAAGCGCCCGCGATTAATCCAGCCAGAGTAATTATCCATGCTTTCATGCTCATGTCACTTTTTCCCTTTCGTTGGACATTCTTTTTTCAATTTGCTTAGGCGGGAATCTGCATCTCACTTTCTGAATACGACCACCCCGAGCGGCGGGATGGTAATCACGAGCGAATGGCTCCGATTATGACACGGCTCGGCCGACGCCTCCACGCCGCCGAAATTTCCGTATCCGTCCCCGCCGTATTCCTTCGCGTCGCTGTTTACGAGCTCCCGCCAGAAGCCGCCCTCGGGAACGCCGATCCGGTAGTTCAACCGCGGCACGGGCGTGAAGTTGAACGCCACGAGCACCATGCTGCCCGCGGACTTCCCTTTCCTTATATAACTGATTACGCTCGACTCCTGGTCGCTGAAGTCCACCCATTCGAACCCAGCGCTCTCGAAGTCCAGCTCGTGCAGGGCCGGCTCGCTCCGGTACAGCCGGTTCAGATCGCTCACCCACTTCCACACGCCGTAGTGGGACTGGAACTGCAGGAGGTTCCATTCGACGCTCTGCTCGTGGCTCCATTCCGCCCATTGAGCAAGTTCGCCGCCCATGAACAGGAGCTTCTTGCCCGGGTGCGTATAGAGGTAGCCGAACAGAAGCCGGAGGTTCGCCATCTTCTGGGGGCCGCTCCCCGGCATCTTTCCCGCAAGCGCCCCCTTGCCGTACACGACCTCGTCGTGGGACAGGGGCAGCATGAAATTCTCGAAGAAGGCGTACCAGATGCTGAATGTGATGTTATTGTGATGGTACTTGCGGAAGACGGGGTCCTGTGAAAAATACGCGAGCGTGTCGTGCATCCAGCCCATGTTCCATTTCATGCCGAAGCCCAGGCCGCCCACGTGCACAGGCCTCGATACCATGGGCCAGGCCGTGCTTTCCTCCGCGATGGTCTGAACGTCCGGAAAGGCGCGGTAGACTTCGCGGTTCAGGCTCCGCAGGAACTCGATGGCGTCGATGTTCTCCCTCCCGCCGTACTGGTTCGGAATCCACTCGCCCTCCTTCCTCGCGTAGTCGAGGTAGAGCATGGAGGCCACGGCGTCGATCCGGATACCGTCTGCGTGGTATTTGTCCAGCCAGAACAGCGCACTCGATATGAGGAAATTCCGCACTTCATACCGGCCGTAGTTGAAGATGTGGCTCGTCCACTCGGGATGAAACCCCTTCTTGGGGTCCTCGTGTTCGTACAGATGAGTGCCGTCGAAATACACAAGACCGTGCGCGTCGCCCGGGAAGTGCGACGGCACCCAGTCGAGGATCACGCCGATCCCTTCCTGGTGAAGGCGGTCGAGGAGATACATGAAGTCCTGGGGCGTCCCGTACCTGCTCGTGGGCGCGAAGTATCCCGTGACCTGGTAGCCCCAGGAGCCGTAAAAGGGATGCTCCATCACGGGCATGAACTCGACATGTGTAAAGCCGGTGTCCTTGAGGTATTCCGGCAGGTAGCCCGCCATCTCACGGTAGGTGAGGGAGCGGTTGTTTTCCCCCGGCACTCTGCGCCACGAGCCGAGGTGGAGTTCGTACACCGAGATAGGCGAGCCGGGAGAGTTCCAGCGGCGCCGTGCCTTCATCCAGGCGTCGTCATTCCACGTATACGAGAGGCCCCTGACAATGGACGCGGTCCGGGGCGGCGTCTCCCAGAAAAACGCGAACGGATCGCCTTTCTCGCTTTCATGCCGGCGCTGCCGCGAGACGATGAAATATTTGTACAGCGTCCCCTCGCCGATGCCGGGGATGAAGCCCTCCCAGATGCCCGACCCGTCGCGCCGCGCGGCAAGGGGATGGCTGGCCCTGTTCCATCCGTTGAAATCGCCGATCACCGACACCGTTGCCGCGTTCGGCGCCCAGACCGCGAAGAGCGTTCCCTCCCTGCCGCCGGTGGTCATGACATGCGACCCGAGCTTATCGTAAAGACGAAAATGGTTTCCTTCTTTGAAAAAATAGATGTCGTGGTCCGTGAGCAGACTCACGCCGTGGATGACGTTTCCCCTGCGTTTCGTCGCGCTTTGCATGGAGTAGAGTATATCATATTATGCTGCGGGCAACTGAAGAAAAAATTCCCGGATAAACTGCGAATGACGAATGCAGGTTCGGAATGGGGCCGGAATGAGAAAAAACGATTGGACCCGGGAAACGGGGTCACGCCCCCGTGTCGAAGACCTCTACGCGGTTCTTCCCGCCGTCCTTCGCGCTGTACATGGCGATGTCGGCCCTGTTGGTAAAACTGTCGAGCGTATCCCCGTCCACACACTGCGTTATGCCGAAACTGCACGTGACCGTCCGGCCGAAACTAAATTCGTTCGCTTCGATCATCTTCCGCAGTTTCTCCGAAATCCACTTCGTCTCGTCAAGCGGAGTATGGGGCAGGAGAATCATGAATTCCTCCCCGCCCCACCGCCCGAAGATGTCCGAGGCCCTGATATTCTCTTTCACGAGACTGACGAGCTCGCGCAAAACGGCATCGCCGCCCTGATGACCCTCCTCGTCGTTGATCCACTTGAAGTTATCGATATCGAACATGATCAGGGAAAGCGGGTGCCGGTAGCGGTCGAACTCCCTGATCTCATGCTCGACCAGTTCGCTGAATTTGAGACGGTTGCAGATGTTCGTCAAAGCGTCGATCGTCGCGCGGCGCTCCAGGAGCTCGTTGAGGCGCTTGAGCTCGGCCGTCGTCCGGGCGATATCGGTGATGTCCCGGAACACGGTGACCGAGCCGGTGATGACGCCTTCCTCGCGGAGGGGCGTGGAGACGAGCGATGCGGAAAATGTGGTCCCGTCCTTTCGCACGAACAGCTCATTCTCGGCGCGATAAATCGCGCCGGTGTTGATCGTGTTGTACAGGGGGCATTCCTGGACGGGCGGGGCGCCTCCGTCTGCCTTGCCCGCATGGAAGACGTCATGGGCATACGCGCCGAGCAGTTCTTTTTCCGTCCAGCCGAGCAGCCGCTCCGCCTCAGGGTTCATGAACAGAAGCCGCATGTCGCGGTCCAGCACGTATACGCCCTCTCCCATGACCGCCGTGATGTTCCGCAGCTTCGCTTCGCTCGCGCGGAGAGAGCCTTCTATCTCCTTAAGCCCCGTGATGTTCTCCAGGGCAAGGACCGTATACCTCTTTCCCCCGTAGGTAATGGGCGACGCCGTGATAAGAAGCTGCACGGAGGAGATTCCATCCTTCGTGGCCAGCTCCATCAAAGCGCACTCCCGGAAGACCTTCTGTTCCCTCAGCGCCCTGGTCACGGAATTTCTGAGCAGACAGTCCCCGCAGGCTACCGCCCCCCCGCACCCCGCGGGAGTTTCCGATGCGCGAATGCAGTGCAGCGCTTCTCCGCTGCGCATCATGAAAATAACATCGGTATCCAACCCCAGCCCTTTCGTCGCCGCTGCGTTAACGTGGTGTATCCTGAGGTCGGTATCGACGATCAGGATCATTGAGGGGACGGCGTTCAAAAGTTCAAGAAGGAAATCAGCGCGCTGGAAAACATCCGTCTTCATAGATGACCCCGTGAATGTGGAAACGGAACGGGCCGGCCCTCATTAGCCCTCTTTTAAGATTATCAAAAAAAACCTGCATTGACAAGGGCCTCAGCAACGTCCGCAACAACGTCTGACGCCGCGAAAGCTGTTAGCGGCCTGGAAAATGGAGAGGGCACAGGACAGCGTTCACGCCGAATCCATGGTCAAATGCGCTGATAGTGGAGTCCCCTCCGGCAGGAGCCGGGGGATGCCAAGGCGCGGGATAGCAATTCGTACAGGCTTAGAACAGAGAGGAACCGATCTGGACTTGATCCGCGCTTATCCGGTTTTATCCGCGTCCCGGGAGATTTTAATTATCTACCCCTTCGCCACCCGAACGAGCGTATTGTTCTCGTT
>DASWAB010000047.1:0-7976 GCA_036391375.1 Nitrospirota bacterium | reverse complement strand
TCCCGACGTGTGCGGGGAGCCGGGCATTGTGCAGAACGTTTCGTAATCCCTGTCCAGCGCGGCCCGATTGCCCGATGGCTCCACCGGGAACACGGCTGACGGAGACACCGCGCCGCTGCCCGCCGACACCTCTGCTTTCATTACCGCGGCCTCCGCCAGGCCAAGCATTGTTTCTGCGGCCGCGGCTTCCGCTTCCATGCTCTTGCCCTCATTGAGGCCGCGTTCGATTTTTACAAGCAGGCCGCGTATGCCGAGCGTGATCGCCTCCGCATTTCCAGCAAGCGCGACGTCGGCCTTGTGAGGGAGCTTCTTGCACGATCCCATAACCGACGTGAGACGTGATGCAATCTGGCCGAGCGGCTCTCCGCGAACATCGTCCAGGCTGCCCAAAGCGGGCATCGCCTGACCGGGGTCCTGTGACCCGAGCGCGGCATGAAGCCGTGCGGATGCCCGGTATCCGGGAACCAGAAATCTGAACAGGGAACTGTCCCGGTAAGACCGCGAGAGAAGATCGTCCTCGGAATACGCGAAGCCCCCGAAGACCTGGCCCGCGTCATACCCCATGGCGCCCGGCTCGGGGCCGAAGGCCATGGCGGCGAGGGAGGAGCAGAGAAGGTCAAACTCGAATGCGGAACGCGGAGTGCGGAATGCGGAATAAGAATCGTAAAGCGTTTCGAGCAAAAGCCGCCAGGCTTCGATGCGGCCGATCATGGCCTTGACCGCGCCGAGCTTCGCGATGCCGTCGCGCCCTTCGGTGTCGAGCATCTGTCCCGGGAACTGGACCCTTCCCACCGCGTGCTCCTTCACGCGTTTGGAGAGATAGTCGCCCGCGCCGAGGGCGATCGCAAGGTAGAATGCGGAATCGGGCGCGCTTTCCTGGTCCACAGAGATGATCTCGTTCTCCTTTACCGCGCAGTCGAGCGCAATGTCAGAAAGCCCTGCGGCCCTGAACCCGATGGCAGGCGTCGGCGTCGCCGTAACGCCCTGCGTCGAAAGCGGTATCCTATGGCCCTTGCCCCGTGAGATCACGAGAAGCGCCCTGCTCGCGGCGATGGGCACAAGACTGAGACGGCCCCGGATGCGAACAGTGCCGCCGCTTTCCTCAATGTTGAGGCTGTCGGAGGCCGCAACGCAGATGCCGGTTTCAGCTGCGGCCCCGGTCTTTGCCAGCGTTCTCAGCGCGGAAAACTGACGCGCGGCGATCAGGCCGAGCGCGGGACTGACGAACGAAAGAACGCGCACGGTCTCCTGCGGCGCGTCCTGATGCTCGGCAACGAAGGCCCGGAGTTTTTCGGCCCACTCTTCGGGCAGGGGCTTCTCTTCCCATTCTTTGACGATCCGGTCGGGAAAAAGCTTTGAAACTTTTTCAGCCGAGAGACCTTCCTCGTTTCTTTTGACCGAGAACGGCATCTGATGCTGTGCGCGGTCGATCCATGCGTTGATTCGCCGGCCAAGCCTTCGAGAACTGTAGAGCGCATGGGACAGCCTGCCTTCGGTCAGCCTGAGTTCGAAGTCTTTTCCGTCCGCCTGGATTGTCCGGGCCGGTCCCTGCCTGCCGTCGTTCAGGAGAGCCGCTTCCAGTCTCGACAGGTTTTCACTCAGTCTTTTGCCGAGCGCAAGCGGCCATGCCCTTCGGCCGGCGTCGGCGGATGCCGGGAGCTTTGTGATCGAATCCCCGAAGGCGGCTGATGCGGAAAGGGCTGCCCGGCAGGCACAGATGAGTTCGTCGCTCAGATGCCAGAGCTCTTCATCAACAACTGAAATTTCCCCTGATATCGTTTTTTCAACAGGGGAATCAGTCTGCAGGGCGCTCAGCAATGCCGGGATTGCCGCGCTCTCGGGCCGGTAGACGAGCTTGTGATCCGTATGCCTGCCCCAGAAGACGCGGTCGGGTTCGGCCCGCCAGCAGGATTCGCACTTGATGCAGTTCTCGAAATTCACGGTCACCTTCCCGCGTCCGAAGAGCGGGGCGTCATATACATACACGCGGGCGGGACAGACCCGCCACAACCCCGCCTGGGACATCTCCGCGTGCGCAGTGACGGCCTCGGGCCAGAGCGTCCTAATGTGCGACTGGCTCCCCACGCGGTAGGTGTTGGTCGCCAGCTTTGCGTCGAGGCTGACGCCCGGCTTGACGGCGTCGAGGTCGCGTGTTCTCCTGAGAGATTCGCCGTACGCCATGACCGGTTCGGCAAGCAGCTTTTCCGCCGGCGTTTTGAGGATGTAGAATCGGAAGGCGTCCCGGATCGCCGTGCCGAGAGCGATAAGGAAGAGCGCCGCCCCGAATGCAGGCAGCACGATGAAGTCGGTCACTTTCATGCCGCGCACGATCGCCCGGATGGCCCTGGAGAACTTCGTCTGCGCCGGTTCTCCATTATTGGCGTATATCTGTTCGAGCGATTGTATAAGGGCGGGAGAGAGCCTTTTCACCAGCGCGCCGACGGGCCAGGGAAGGGTTGTCGCGTCGGATTCTTTGCCCGCAATGCGGAGGATGATGCCCAGCTTCTCGTTATGCTGCGGGGTTTTCTTAAAGATGTTTGCAAACCATTGCCAGAACGTGGCGGCGTTGATCGTCGCGGCAGCGATCGGCTTCCAAAGTCTCAATGCGCTGACAGCGCGGACAGTATCCGTCACGATTTCCCTGCTCCCCCGGAACGAAAGGATGTGGCCCCGGAGGAACCTGCCGGTCTCGATGAGGCTTCCGCTCGATAAAAAACGGGCGGTCCCGCAGGCCATGTCCACGGTCCTGCCGAAAAGGACTTTGGATCTGCCGAAATAGCCCGGCCATGCGGAAAGATACTGCGCGTTTTTGCCGTACACGCTTTCCCGGAGAGGGCCGACGTATTCTTTCGCAAGATTTTTTGCATCGGGCGTTCTCCCGCGCTTCAGGATGTTCCTGGCCGCGCGCGCAAAGTAGAGCCCCGTTGCCGAAGCAGGGCCGGTGAAGTTCGGGAAGGGGATGTCCACGCCGAGCCCCGCGGACGCGCCGCCCACAACGAGGCCGTCCTCGACGAGCACGGGCCGCTCGCGCCACCCGCCGCTTCTGATGATTTTCGCGCCGTAGGCGGAGAGCGGGGCGCCGTCGGTGAGGTCCTTGATATAAGGAAGGCTGCGCAGCCATTCAAACAGGGCGTCATGGCCCCCGCGGTAATTGTTCCGGATATTGTCGAGAGGCGCCACGTAGCCGAGCGAGAGGCTGTCTCTGTTGGTGTAGAGAAAACCGCCGACGTTCAGCTTCGCGGTTCTGCCCCCGATTGATGCGTTTCTGACGAGCAGCTCGTATGCCGCGCCTTCGCCGGGATTGAGCCTGAACCGCTCCTCGATCACGTTCGGCTGAAGCGAGAGCACGGCCTTGACTCCCTGGAAAAAATGGGGCGCCGGCACGCGTTCGAGCCTTTCGGATCTCACGAGGTGGGATGCGTCCCCTTCGGCGATGAAGGTTATGTCCGCGTAGAGCGGGCCCCGGTTTGTTTCGACGCCGATGACCCTTTCGTCCTTTCGGATGAGGGAAGTGACCGTGGTCCCGGCAAGAAGCGCCGCGCCCTTTGAGCGGGCAAGGTGCGCGAAATAGGGGTCATACACCGGCCGGAGCACGGTGTAGCAGTTTTTAAAGACACCGGGGTCCGTGAGTTCCACGCCGACGACATCCAGTCCGTTGTGCATAAGCGTCCCGCGCCTGACGACGCGCCGTTCGAAAGGGGCGGCCTCGACTGCCTCGGAGCCGAAGCATTCCTTTTCCGCGAGGCATTCGGTAAAGTAGACGCACCCGGACCAGTTCTCCGCCCCGGCATACACGCCTGCCTCGAGCAGGGCGACCGACACGCCGGTCCCCGCAAGCGCGCCCGCGGCCGCGACTCCTGCCGGTCCCGCGCCGACGATGACCACGTCGAATTTATACTGTGTCATGGCTGCTCCTTTAAATAAGGTGAAAAGGCAGAACCGCGTGTATGGAACAGGAGAGGTTGCCCGAAAAGATGAACAAATTATAGCAAAGATTCCCTTTTTACGTTAAAATAGAATAAATTCTGCGGGAATGAGCTCTTTCTAAGAGCAACACCCCGTTCCCTGTAGATTCTCGCCTCTTAATCCGAAGGAGAACCACATGCCGCGAAGCGCCTGGATTTACATCAAGAAGAGATTGTTCATTCCGTGCGTCACCCTCGTTGCCTTGCTTCCCGCATCGTCCTACGCGCAGGAAACAATACGTATCGGAGGCACCGGCGCCGCGCTCGGCACGATGAAGGCGCTGGCAAGCGCATTCGAACAATCGCACCCTGCGGTCAAAACCGTTATTGTCCCGAGCCTGGGCAGCGGCGGCGCTATCAAGGCCTTGTCCAAAGACGCTTTGGAAATCGGAATCAGCGGCAGGCCGCTGAAGAGCGAGGAAGCGGGCCTCGGGTTGTCGGCTGTTGAATACGCCGACACCCCCTTCGTGCCTGTGGTGCACAAAAAAGTCGCCGCCTCGGGAATAACGACAGCGGACATCGTAAAAATCTACACGGGGGAAATGCAGGCCTGGCCGAAGGGAGAGCGGATCCGTCCGGTATTGCGACCGGCCACGGACGTGGACACGGTTCTGGTAAGAAACATTTCCCTGGAAATGGACAAAGCGGTGGATGCCGTGTTCACGCGCGAGGGAATGCTGAGCGCTCTGACCGACCAGCAGAATGCCGAGGTCCTGGAAAAGACACCCGGTTCATTTGGGTTTTCCACATTGACCCAGATAGCTACGGAAAACCTCGAGCTGAAAGTCCTTTCTCTGGACGGGGTGCGGCCAAGTTTGAAGACCTTAATGAATGGCTCCTACCCGCTTACGAAAAAGCTTTTTCTTGTCACGAAAGGGACCCAGCCGCCCGTGGTTCGGGAGTTCGTACAGTTTATTTTCTCTCCCCGGGGAGGCAGCATCCTGAAACAAACAGAAAACCTGCCGGTCACGGGCGCTCGTGGAAAGTAGGGCATGAACAAGGACAAACAAACAGTAAGGATCATTGCCTCTCTTGCGGCAGCCGTGATCGGACTTGTGGTCATTGTCTTCCCGCTCGGATACTTTGCTCTCTCCTATCAACACATGGCCGGGAACATCGAGACCGAAGCGGAAATCAACGCACGGATCATAACCCAGATCATCAGCACTAACCCGGAAATGTGGGAGTTCGAGCAGGTGCGTATTCAAGAATACCTCGAACGCCGTCCGAAAAAAAGGTTTGCCGAGACCAGGCGTGTTTTCAACAGGGAGAACGGGCTTGTCGCCGAAAGCGCGGATGTCCTTGCTTCCCCTGTCATAAAACGATCCGCGAAACTGTTCGACTCGGGCGCTGATGTGGGCAGGATCGAGGTTTCCCGCTCCCTGCGGCCGCTGCTCGTGCGGACCGGTCTGTTGGCGCTTTTTATGCTGCTTCTTGGCGCCGGGGCGTTTATTATCCTGCGTGTTCTGCCGATCCGGGCCATACAGCTGCGCGAGGAATCTTTAAAAAAGGGGCGTGACACAGCCAAGCAATACCTCGACGTGGCGGGCGTCATTCTTCTGGTCGTGGATGCGGAGCAGCGGGTGACGATGATCAACCGAAAGGGGTGCGAAATCCTGGGGGTCCCCGAGCAGCAGGTCCTTCACAAAAACTGGTTCGATCATTTTATCCCCGACAGCACACGGGATGCGGTGAAGAAGGAGTTTTCAAGACTGATGGAAGGCGGTGACGGGCAGGAGCGGCATTTTGAAAACATGGTCCTGACAAGCGGGGGCGACGTGCGGACGATAGCCTGGAACACCATCGTCCTCAGGAACGAATCGGGAAGGGCCGTCGGCACGTTGAGCTCCGGGGAAGACATTACGGAGCGCAAGCGGCTTGAAGCCCAGCTCCGGCATGCCCAGAAGATGGAATCGATCGGCGTCCTTGCAGGAGGGGTCGCCCATGATTTTAACAATATCCTTACCGCCGTCATCGGATATGCCAACCTGCTCCAGATGAAAATCCCGGAGGACGACCCCCTGCACTATGACATCGGGCAGATTCTTGCGGCCTCGAACAAGGCCACGCAGCTGGTAAAGAGCCTCCTCGCGTACAGCAGAAAACAGATCATCGACCTCAAACTCGTCGACATGAACAGCATCGTGCTGGAGGTGACAAAACTGCTCTCCAGCCTTTTGCGGGAGGACATCGAACTGAGGACCGTTCTGGCGGAGAACGCCTTGACGATCAAGGCGGACCCCGGGCAGATAGAGCAGGTCATGATGAATCTCGCGACCAATGCCCGGGACGCCATGCCGCGAGGCGGCCTGCTCACTGTTGAAACGGGACAGAAAGAGCTGGATGCCGAATTCATCACGACCCATGGTTACGGCGTGCCGGGAAGGTACGCCCTTCTTACTGTCTCGGACACGGGCGTCGGCATGGACAAAAAAACGAAGGAAAAAATCTTCGACCCCTTTTTTACGACCAAGGAGGTCGGGAAAGGCACCGGCCTCGGGCTTGCGATGACGTACGGTATCATCAAACAGCACAACGGCTACATTACCGTGTATAGCGAGCCCGGCGAGGGGACGACCTTCAGCATATACCTGCCCCTGATTCAGGCGACAGCCGGCGGCCGGGGGGAGAACGGGTCTTTCGCTCCCGCGGGCGGAACGGAAACTATTTTGGTCGCCGAAGATGATGCGGCGGTCCGGGCCTTGACGACCTCGGCGCTCAAGGACGCCGGCTACGCCATTATCGAAGCGGCGGATGGCGAAGAAGCAATCAAAAAGTTTTCGGAACAGAAAGACGATATTCACCTTGCCATTCTTGATGTAATCATGCCGAAGCGGAACGGCAAGGTTGTTTTCGACGCGATAAAAAAAATGCGGCCGGATGTCAAGGCGCTGTTTATCAGCGGATATACCGCCGACATTCTTCAGAAGCAGTTAATTCTCGGTTCGCGAATGTATTTTTTATCGAAACCGGTCTCTGTTTCCGAATTGTTGACGAAAGTAAGAGAGGTATTGGATGGATGACGGGCTTCCCCCGCATGCAGCGGATCATATGACTTCCCGGGTAACGAAACACATCATTCTGCGCGCCCTCGAAGCGAACGGCCTTGATGAGCTGACAGCGATCGCAAGGCGTGACAAGAGAGTAGTGGGCCTGCTCATCCGCGCGTCCTATGACAAGGAAACGCTCGCCGGATGGCGGGCGATAAAGGCGATTGGCCGGATTGCGAAGGCGCTCGTTCGCACTGACTATGAATTCCTGCGCGACACGGTCAGGAGGCTCTTGTGGTCCCTGTCGGATGAATCCGGCGGCATCGGCTGGGCCGCGCCGGAGATCATAGGAGAAATCGTATGCGCTGATCCTGAAAAGTTCGCCGATGTTGTTCCGCTTATCGCCGAGATCTACGACGTTGAAGAGGACGTTTTCAGGTCGGGGGTTATATACGCCCTTGCGAGGGTCGCGGAAATAGATCCGGTACGCGTGACGAAGTATCAAAAAATAATCGTCAAATCCCTTGCGGACAAAGATCCCGTTGTGCGGATAAACGCGCTTGAGCTTGTCGAGTATCTCTGGCCGGTTGCTTGCCGTAATAATAATTGGGGCAAAGAATATTGCAGTAGGATAATGAATTATATCGTTTTTATGGAGAATGACAATAAAGTGGCATGGATATATAAAAATAATGGTTTTATTGATTATCAAGTGGGAGAGGTTGCAAAAAAACTGGCCAAAAAAATAATAGATACGCACATATTGTAAAAAAGCAAAAAATTTTTGCAAAAAACTTGACAATAATTAACTCATATTTTATTATATAAGCATTATAATATTTGAGGCTATTATGGGATCTGCTACAAAAAGGGATTATTACGAGGTATTAGGTATTGACAGAAAAGCTTCCGAGGCTGACGTTAAGAAAGCGTTCAGAAAGCTCGCACGGAAGTACCATCCCGATATCAATCCTGGCGACAAGACAGCGGAGCAGAAATTCAAGGAACTTAATGAGGCCTA
>DASWAB010000046.1:0-5114 GCA_036391375.1 Nitrospirota bacterium | reverse complement strand
GCGGACATCCGCGTAAATTTGGTCGACAAGGAAGAGCGAAAGATCACGAGCGAGAAATTAGTGCTCAAGATCAGGCCCGACATCGACAAACTCGCCAAGGAGTACGGAGCAAACATCAAGCTCGTGGAAGACCCTCCCGGTCCGCCGGTCCGCGCCACGGTGGTGGCGGAGATCTACGGGCCCGATTACAGCAAACAGCGCGAGATCGCCGGTGACGTCAAGGCGCTCTTTGCGAAAACGGACCAGGTCGTGGACATCGACGACAGCGTAAAAGAAAAGCAGGACAAGTACCAACTGGTCGTGGACAAGGAAAAGGCCGCGCTCACGGGCATCTCGACGGAGCAGATCATTCAAACCCTGCGGCTCTCGGTGGCGGGCATGGCGGTCTCGACCCTGCATGTGCCTTCGGCGAAAACTCCGATTGCGATCATGCTGAGGCTCCCGAAAGGAGACCGCTCCAGCCTCTCCGACATGGAGAAGGTCTACGTCGCCGGGCCGCAGGGGAACCAGGTGCCCCTCGCCTCTCTCGTCTCGGTCGTGCCGTCGGAGATGGACAAGGCAATCTATCATAAAAACCTTCAGCCGGTGACCTACGTCTACGGCGAGATGGGCAACCGCAGCCAGGTCTACGCCGTCATCGACATGGCGCGCTATCTGTGGAAGCACCCGTTGCCCGAAGGATACAAAATAAAGTGGGACGGCGAGATGAAGCTGACGCTCGACGTGTTCCGCGACCTCGGCGCGGCCATGGGCGTGGCCCTGATCGCGATCTATCTCCTGCTCGTGGGACGATTCCGGTCCTTCACGATTCCAGTGGTCATCATGGCGGCGATCCCGCTCTCGATGATCGGCATCATGCCGGGCTTCATGATGACCGGCGTCTATTTCAGCGCGACCTCGATGATCGGCGTGATCGCGCTGGCGGGCATCGTGGTCAGGAACTCGATCGTGCTCCTGGAATTCATCCTGGACAAGAAGCAGGAAGGAATGCCCATCGCGCAGGCGTTGATCGAGGCGGGGGCGATCAGGACAAGGCCCATCGTGCTCACTGCGGCGGCGGCGATACTCGGCTCCGCCGTGATCGTGCGCGACCCCGTATGGTCGGGCCTCGCCCTCGCGCTCATCTTCGGAATGCTCGCGTCCACTGCCCTCACCCTCGTGGTGATCCCGGTGTTCTATTTTATGGTAGAGAAAAAGCGCTGGGAGAATGCGTAAAATATTTTTTGCCGCGAATTAACACGAATTTATTTTAGAAAAACAGATTGGTTCTTATTCGTGATAATTCGTGAAATGAGCGGCAGAACAGAGGTGGTTGTCATGTCAAACGTAAATGTCATCTGCAAAAACTGGATCAGCACGGTGACGGTCGATAATCCGCCTGATAATTTTCTGGACAAGGACGTGCTGGCGCAACTCAACAGGACCGTGAGCGAGGTGCACGGCCAGCAGGCGGAGCTTCGCGTGGTGCTGCTCGCGGCAAAGGGAAAGAACTTCTCTGCGGGCATTGATTACGCGAGTTTCGCCAAAATGTCCAAGGAAGAGGCGGGGCATTTTGCCGAGACGGGGTACAGCCTCCTCAAACACATCGAAGCGCTGCCCGTCCCGGTGATCGCCGCGGTCAAGGGCGAGACCACGGGCGCGGGACTCGGCCTGGCGCTGGCAGCGGACATCAGGATCGCCTCGGCGGACGCTGTGTTCTCGTTCCCCGAGGCCCGGCTCGGCCTGCCGCCCATTTTCGGCGCGTCGCAGCGGCTCTACAAAACAGTCGGCGTAGGACGCGCAAAGGAACTGCTTTTCACGGGCAGGACCGTGAATGCAGAAGAGGCGCACCGGATAGGGCTGGTAAATCAGGTGGTCCCCGCTGACGCCCTCGATGAGGAAGCGGAGCGGCTCGCGGTCCAGATCGGAGGGAACAGCCTCTCGTCACTCCGATCGATCAAGATGCTCGTGAACTTCGGCCTGAACGAAGGATATGAAGTCGGGCTCAAGGAAGAAGTGACGGCCTTCAGCGAGGCGTTCAATCCCGACACGAGTCAATGGGAGCGGATGTAGCCATTGCGAAGCGAGGATCGCCCTGCTGTCGCCGGGCCGGTCCCCTTCTCAAGCAGCAAAAAGAGCCAGTCGAAAAGGAAAACAAAAGGAGGGTACAATCGATGTCAATAGGCGCATGGCATATTATGCGTGAAAAGGTCAGCGTAGCGCCGGACACTACGGCCAGGGAAATCTCCCATAAGATCATTGCCTCGGGGCTTCCCGGACTTCCGGTCGTGAACGACGCGATGGAGGTCGTGGGCATGGTTACCGAGTATCACATCCTGGGGGCGCTGCGGGAAGATTTGGATCTCGATACGATTCCGGCGGAGCAGCTCATGATAAAGGCGCCTCTTACGGCCGACGTCACCACGCCGCCCAACGATCTCATCAAGATGCTTCTGGTGAACAACTGCTGCGCCGTTATCCCCATCGTGCACAATAATAAGTATGTCGGCCTGATAAGCAGGCACACGCTCATGGATATTTATACGTCGCCGCATTATTCGCGGTTCGTTCAAAAAGACCCGAAAGGCCCCTTTGCGTGCCTGTAAGGCCGGACAAAGGGTTGCTGAATCAAAAATCCAGGGAGGGATCGATACATGTACGTCGCAGATACAGACGTGGTATATTGAACGATTGATCAGACTCATCGCGGGGCTGTTCGTCCTGGCCGGTTCGCTGCTCGGTTTCATCGTGCATCCGAACTGGTTTCTGTTCACGGGCTTCGTGGGCGCCATGCTCATGATTTTTGCCTTGACAGGATTATGCCCCGTGAGTATTATACTTTACGCAATGGGCGCCCGCGAGCGCTGCACCTGTTAGAAAGGAGTTGACGATGCCGTTTTATGAGTATGTATGCGAATCCTGCGGCAAGGATTTCGTGCTTCTGCAGTCCATGACCGCGAGGGCGGAAGATACGGTCTGCCCTTATTGTAGTGAGAAGAAAGCGAAAAAAATGGTGTCCAATTTTTCATCGTTCGGAGGCGACCATTCCGTCTGCAGCACCGGGGGCCATTCCTGGGGCGGCGGCTGAGGGTCTTGAACTATCCGCCGTGAGCGGATATTATTAACGGGAAGCCTGAGAGTCGGATGATTCTCAGGCTTTTTTGTCGAAAAATCTTTCTTGCCACAGAGCGCTCAGAGAACACGAAAAACCCTTTGTCCTGCTCTTGCTTATTCTCCTCTGTGCTCTCGGTGACTTCTGTGGCCAATCTTATGACTTCAGTATCCTTCAAAACCTTCCTCCATCCCCGCTTCTGGTACGCGTGGCCGGTATTGGGCCTCATGCTCATCATGAGCCGGATGCCGGGCCGGGTGCTTTGGATGCTGGGCAACGCCCTGGGCTCGTTCGCTTTTTTGTTCCCTTTTCCCAACCGGCGCTTTGCCGAAAGAAACATCGAACTCTGTTTCCCCAACATGCCCCCCGGAGAACGCCGCCGGCTCGCGAAACACCACTTTCGCCTGAGCGGATACGCAACGCTCAGCCTGAGCGTGGCCTGGTTCGCTCCACGACGCCGGGTCACGCGGTTTATCAGGCTCGTCGACCATCGCCATCTTCTTGATGCCCTCGGAAACGGGAAAAATGTGGTTCTCCTTGCGCCGCATTTCATCGGCCTCGACATGGGCGGCGCTCGCCTTGCGGCCGACACGGACAGGCAGTACGTCAGCATGTACCGCAAGTCGAGGGACCCCCTGCTGGAATACCTGTTCCATCGGCGCGGCCGCTTCGGCAGCATCATCGTGGAGCGCTCGGCCAGTCTGAAATCGCTGATCCGGTTCATCCGCGAGGGGCGTCCGTTTTATTATCTGCCGGATCAGGACCTGGGTGAACGCGGGAGCGTCTTTGCTCCGTTCTTCGGCATTCCAGCGGCCACCATAACCGCGCTGTCGCGCATCGCGCAGACGACCAACGCCGCCGTTCTTCCGTGCATCACCCGTATCCTGCCGCGTGGTGGATTCGAGACACGCCTGTATCCTCCGCTCGATAATTTTCCGACCGACGATCCGGCAGCCGATGCCAGGCGTATGAACCAGGAAATCGAGAAATGGGTCCGCGGGACGCCGGAGCAGTATATGTGGACCTACCGCAGATTCAAGACCCGGCCGGACAATGAACCATCTCTCTATAAATAAATGGCGTTTTCTGGACTCAGGCCCCAACCTCGGCGCCTACAACATGGCCGTTGATGAGGAACTCCTCTCTCGCGCACAGGCGGGCGAGTCTGTGCCCATACTCCGGTTCTACACCTGGGCTCCGCCTGCGGTTTCCCTCGGCA
Source organism: Nitrospirota bacterium (assembly GCA_036391375.1). GTDB lineage: Bacteria > Nitrospirota > UBA9217 > UBA9217 > UBA9217 > DASWAB01. The sequence continues at coordinate 804 of DASWAB010000046.1, read as the reverse complement.
GGTTTCAGAAGAGGGAGGAGGCCGTGAACGCCGATGCCTGCAAACGGCTCGGCTTCGACATCGTGCGCCGCATCACCGGCGGCAGGGCCGTCCTCCATAATAAGGAGCTCACCTACAGCATCGTAGCCCGCATCGGCCATCCCCTCTTCCCGCCGGACGTGCACGGGACCTACAAAATCATTGCCGCGGGACTTCTCCAGGGGCTCAGAAGCCTCGGCATCCCGGCGGAAATGGTCACGCGCGGCGGAAGTCATGCGCAGCGCGTCGAGAAACAACCCAAAAACCCGGCCTGCTTTTCCTCCCCCTCCTGGTACGAAATCGTCGTTCGCGGCAGAAAGATCATCGGCAGCGCCCAGCGAAGGCTGTCCAGCGCCTTTCTCCAGCACGGTTCCATTCTTCTGGACTACGATCCTGTCCTCGAGGCGGAAGTCATCCCCGGCGGCGCGGCAGGCTGCGCTACCTCCATCCGCCGTGAACTCAAAAAGGACATTCCTCTTGAAGAAGTGAAAAAGGCTTTTGAGACGGGCTTTTCCGAAGCGTTGAGAATCCATTTTTGAATGGAAACAAGGCGGCTGACTTCGGTCCTCAATGCGGCAGATTGACGCGCTGTGATCATCGTACAATCGGCCCCGTTTTCTGTTTCTCTTCTTTACATTCACACCTCGATATGCTAAACATTTCTCATGAAACTGCTGCGTTTAGCCGCAGGGTGCCTGCTTCTGCTATGGCTTGCCTCCCCTGTTTTCGCATCTCCCCCTGCGCTCTTCGGAAAAACCGTGACCCGGATCGATATCCGGGACGACC
>DASWAB010000045.1:0-2508 GCA_036391375.1 Nitrospirota bacterium | reverse complement strand
GCCCGGTCGGCCAGCGCGATCAGCGTTTCCTTCTTGTCGCAGCCCCGGAAATACGATGCGACGCCGATGCTCACGGTGCGCTTTAAGGAGACCTTTCCCGCGGCGATGGTCGTATGCTCGACGGCTTTCCGGATGCGCTCCGCCATGATTTTCGCGCCATCCGTGCCTGCGCCGACCATGCCCACGGCGAATTCCTCTCCCCCGTACCGCGCCACGAAGTCTATGCTGCGCGCCGTATCGCGGATGACCCCCGCCACGGTCTTGAGCGCCGCATCGCCGACCGGATGGCCGTGCTCGTCGTTCACCTTCTTGAACCAGTCGATGTCGAGCAGGAGGAGGGAAAAATGCTGGTATTCGCGGTCCAGACGCTTGAACTCGGCGTCGAGCTTGTCCATGAAGGTCCGGTGATTGAGAAGACCGGTGAGGCCGTCGGTATGTGCCATGGCGCGTATCCGTTTGTGCAGCATGCTGTTGTCCACGACCATGGAGGCATGGTTCAGGAGGGTGTCCATAAAGTTCAGGTGGTATTCCGTGAACGCATTCGTCCTGAGGGAACTGAGGAAAACGGCGCCGATGAATTTTCCCCGCGCCACGAGCGGCCGCCCATAGAGCGATTTGATCGGATGTTGAAGCTCTTTTATGGGAAACAATCCGATTTCTCTGCCCCGGTCTCCGAGATCGGGGTTGTGGTGGATGGAAACATGTCCGTTTTTCCATTGGTTCAGCATATTGGCAAAAATCGCGCTCTGGCCTGTCGGAAACCGGGTGTTGACGAATCTGTTGTCATACCCGCGGATTGCGGAAATGACCGCTTCTCCGGCCTGCTCGTCGTAGAGTAAAAAAACGCAGAAATCATACGGCACGACGGACCTGATCCTGGCGGTTAACTGGTCCAGCACTTCGGCGATGTCGAGGCTGCTGCTCAATATCTGGCTCATCTCGTGGAGCGCGGCGAAGTTTTTCGCCCGGATGTCCATTTCGCCCGAAATCCGCATGTTCTCGATAGTCTGGAGAAAAAAAGGCACTGCGCGGCGGAGGGTGTTCTGGATTTCCGGAGAAAAGGCGTTCCGTTCGAGGCTGTCGACACAAAGGACGCCGACCACGCGGTTCGTCCCTGGCGCTGCCATAGGAATCGCGAGGAACGACCGTACCGGCGCCTCCTGTGTGTAATACCCCAGACTCTTAATGGGGACGGTGACGTCCTGGAGGTACTGCGGCTGGTTTCGGGCTGCGCAGATGCCGATCAGTCCCTTGCCGTTTGCGAACTCCGCCATGGAGGCAACCGAACCGCTCCGGCTCCGTATCCCCCTCAGCGAGAACACCCCGTTGCTACGGTCGTCAAGAAACAGGGCATAGGTATGCGCGGGCACGAGTTCCGAAATCATGCCTATGAGGTCGGAGAAGGTCTTCTCCCTCGCTCGCGCTGAGTTGACATTCCTCGCCTGTCTTTTTTTATCGGTCAGGGCCTCGATATTAGCGCCGCCGGCAAGGGGGTCTACCGCATCGGCGTCGGAGACCAGCTTCTGATAGCTTTCGGTGGCGGCCTTTTCCGCCCTTCGCATGCGGTGGGTGATGAGCGCGATAATGAATGTCACGCCGGAAAGCGATGCGGCGAACGCTGCATAGGCATGCCAGGGGGCCGTTTCGCCACGGCCCGAGAGCATCAGGTTCAGCGCTTCGATTGCCAGGATGAGCACCGTGACCGGGTAGGCCAACCAGGCGTTTTGCTGCAAGGCGGCCGCCGTTGTCACGAGAAAATAGAGCGGAAGGAATGGGGAAGAGGCCCCTCCTGTTGTCTGGATAAGAAAATTGAGGCCGATGACTCCAAGGACGAAGAAGGCAAAGGCGTCGACGCGCCTTCGCCCGAACAAGGCGAGGTAGGAAACAATGAAAATGAGAAAAACGAACCCTGTAAGCCAGGGGATCAGGTAACGGCTCGACAGGCCGGCATGGAGAAACAATCCCAGGCCGGAGGAGAGCGCGTACAGAGCCAGGCCGGGGAAGACGATTTTTTTCAAATCTTTTTTCTCCTGCGCATTTCCTCGTCCCGATACTTGCGGTAGAGGACGTCCCACTCGGGGCTGCCCTCGGGCACCCTTCGCGAGAGCGACTGGATGGTGCGCCTCGCGGCCGCGTCCGCCTCGTCCTCGAACCTGAGCTCTTCGGTCATGGTGCGTTTGATCTCGCGCAGAAGCCGTTCCTCGGGCTGGAGCGCGTCAACATGCCTGTCCTGAACCAGCGCGTCCAGGATGAGGTGGGAGAGGTGGTATATCCGGTCTTCGCTCAGTCTCATAATTGTTAAAGCACCATTCCTCGTTCTTTCGCGAGCTTCTGCTTGGTGAGTTCGAACACCTTGCGGTAGTCCATTTGTCCCTTGGCGATATCGGCTTCGTGCGCCGAGAGGATTTTTTCCACTTCGGCGTTCAGCTTGTCTTCCGCCGCCATGTTTGCGGTGATGATCCCGGCGATTTTGTCTGCTATCGCGCTTTTCGGCACGTCATATCTGGC
>DASWAB010000044.1:0-4537 GCA_036391375.1 Nitrospirota bacterium | reverse complement strand
ACTTTTGGTATCCTGCGTCTGGGCAGGCATATTACCATTGGTTACGGGGCTTTAATAAGGCTTGCTAAAGCATTATCCCGCAACATGTGCAAGCGAGATCATCCTGCCGGCGCATCCCTGTTTTGGCCCCTGCCTGCTTTCCCTTTTTTTCGCTCCCCCTGGTCCCCCCCCTCACGGCTCAAAAGCCTTATGATTTTGAAACGATTCTCAATTTCTCCTGAGGCGCCGGCATCCGGCCTGGTCAACAAACCTGTTTCCAATCATACTTGGGATGGCGTCATGCATGGACGGACGGATATGGATGCGCGTCCTTTTCCGGCCCCGCGAAAAATTGGTATTTTTTTTGCTAAGGCTTTCTATTATGAAGCCAGCCGTAAAATCGTCTCATGACAGCAATATGATTCTGGAGGACGTGGTGGCCTTCCTCAAGAAGGTGCCGCCCTTTCAGTTTCTCGGCGACGCGGACATTCAGTCCGTGGCCAGGAACCTTTCCCTCGAGTTTTATCCCAAGGACACGGTGATCCTGAGGCAGGACGGACCGCCGAGCGATGCGCTCCGGATCATCAAGAAAGGCGGCGTGAAAGTTTCCATGGCGTCCGAGGGCGGTTCCGAGGTGGTGATCGATTACCGCGGAGAAGGGGACACGTTCGGCTTCCTGTCGCTCGTGGGCAAGGACCGCGTCCGGTCGAACATCATCGCGGTGGACGACACGATCTGCTATCTCCTCGGCAAGGAGCTGCTCCTGAAACTCCTCGATTCGCACCTCTCGTTCACCGAGTATTTTTTGAAGTCCCATATCACGAAATACATCGACCGCACCTATCAGGAGATGCGGGACAAGAGCATGTTCACCGGCGGGAGCGACCGCCTCCTGTTTACGACCAGGGTGGGCGACATGGCCATCAGGGACGTGATCTCCGCCCCCGAGGACACGACGGTGCGCCGGGCGGCTGCCATCATGTCCGAGAACCGGATCAGCTCCCTCGTCATCCTGGACGGCAACAAGCTGCCTTCGGGAATCGTGACCGACCGGGACCTCCGGGAAAAGGTCGTCGCAAAAAACCGCAACGTCGACGAACCGGTAAAGAACATCATGAGCACGGTGCTCGTCCGGGTGGACGCGCGGGACTATTGCTTCGAGGCCGTGCTCAAGATGATCAAGTACAACATTCATCACATTCTCGTGATCAGGGACGGGAAGCTGACGGGGGTGGTCACGAACCACGACCTCATGATGCTCCAGGGCACCTCTCCGCTCTCGCTCACCAAGGACATCGAAAGCCAGCAGACCATCGAGGGGCTCGTTCCGGTCTCGGCGAAGATCAACAGCATCGTGGGGCTTTTGCTCAAGGAAGGCGCGAAGGCGAGCAATATCACCAAGGTCATCACCGAAATCAACGACCGGCTTGTGCGGAAGGTCCTCGAGGTCGCCGAGCGGAGGCAAGGGAAACCGCCGCTGCCGTACTGCTGGATCGCATTCGGCAGCGAGGGCCGCATGGAGCAGACCTTCAAGACCGACCAGGACAACGCCATCATCTACGCTGACCCTGCAACCGAAGCGGAGGCCGAGGCCGCGAAAAAGTATTTCTCCGATTTTGCGGAGTTCGTGCGGGACAGCCTGCTCCAGTGCGGTTTCCCGCTCTGTCCGGCGAATTTCATGGCGAGCAACCCGCAGTGGCGCAGGCCGCTGGCGGCCTGGAAAAAATACTTTGCCGAATGGATCTCGGCGCCCACGCCGGAGGCGGTATTGAACTCCGTCACCTTTTTCGATTTCCGGGCCTTGTACGGGGACGGCGCGCTTGCCGGAACACTCCGTGATTACCTCAATTCGCTCCTCCGCGATCAGAAGGTGTTCCTGGGCTACCTGGCGAACATGGCGATTAAAAACACGCCGCCCATCGGATTCTTCAAATCCTTTGTTGTCGAAAAGAGCGGAGAGCACAAGGACGAGCTCAATCTCAAGGTCAAGGGCCTGGCGCCGCTCATCGACATGGCGCGGCTTTTTGCGCTCGAAAAGGGGATAAACGAGACCTCGACCCTCGAGCGGATCGAGAGGCTGCGGGGCATGCATACCATTGTCGAAGAATACGCCGACGATCTGGAGTATGCCTTCGAGTTCATCATGCTCCTCAGAATCCATCATCAGTACGCCCAACTCGGCTCGGGTCAGACGCCAGACAACTTCATCAATCCGAACCGGCTGAGCAACCTTGAAAAACGGTCGATTAAAGAGGCGTTTCACCTTATTGCGAATATCCAGGACCTCATTATCGAACGGTACAAGTCACTGATCTGGTAACGGGTGGCGTTTTAGCGTTTAAGCGTTCGAACGAGGACCATTATCCTTGTTCAGTTTTTTCAAAAAGACGCGTTTCTTTCCGGGAAACGGTCCGGACACGCCGATCGTTGCAGCGCCGTACGTCGTTGTGGACACGGAACTGACCGGGCTGGACGAGAAGAAAGATTCCATCGTCTCAATCGGTGCCGTCCGGATGGCCGGCGGCGGCATCGGGCTGGGAAATACGTTCTACCGGGTGGTCAGCCCGCGGTCGGAACTTTCTGCGGCGAGCGTCGTGATCCACGAGATCACGCCGTCGGAGGCCGTATCCGGTCCGCGGATCGACGCGGCGCTCGCGGAATTTCTCGATTATGCGGGAGACGCCGTGCTCGCGGGCCATTTCGTCTCCATTGATCTCGCATTTCTCAATCGTGAGATGGAACGGCTGTACGGCCGGAAGCTCCGAAACCCCGTGGTGGACACGGTCAGCGTGTATGAGTGGCTGAGAAAGCGGCAGAAGTCCCGGGACTGTTTTACGACGCAGTTTGGAGGGTACCGGCTTTACGATATCGCGCGGTGCTTCGGCATCCCGGTAAACGGGGCGCACAACGCGGTCATGGACGCCTTTACGACTGCGCAGCTGCTGCAGCGTTTTCTTCCGCTTCTTGCCGAGGCCGGAGTCAACGACCTTGAGAGTCTTTTACGCATAGGCGCGCCGTTTGAGGGGGGTGATCAGTTCAGGCTGACGATCGAATTCGGCAATTTTTAGGATACGGTAATTTGCAGATTTCAATAAAAAAGGAGGATGGCAAATATGAGCGGCAACGTAAAGAAGGAAGATCTCTTGAACGACCCCGAGTTCAAAACCATGGTCTCGCAGAAGAACACCATATCATGGGTCCTGACGATCTTGGAGCTGGCGTTGTATTTCGGGTTTATCGGACTGATCGCGTTCAATAAACCCTTCCTGGCCCAGAAAGTGAGCGACGGAGGGGCGACGACCATCGGCATTCCGATCGCCGTGGGCACGATTCTGCTTTCCTGGGTGTTTACCGGCATCTACATCTTCTGGGCGAACAACAAATATGACGCGATGGTCAAACAAGTCAAGGACAAAATAGGAGGATAACATGCACCAGACCATTATCGGACAACTGAACCCCGTCTCAGTCGGATTTTTCGTGCTCTTCGTCGCCACGACGCTCGGCATCACCTACTGGGCGGCGAAACGGACCAGGACCACGAAGGAATTTTACGCCGCGGGCCGCAGCATCACCGGCTTTCAGAACGGCCTGGCGCTCGCGGGCGATTACATGAGCGCGGCGTCGTTCCTGGGGATCGCCGGCCTCGTGTCGACCAAGGGCTACGACGGCCTGATCTACTCCGTGGGCTGGCTCGTGGGCTGGCCCATCGTCATGTTCCTGATCTCCGAGCCCTTGCGGAACCTCGGCAAGTACACCTTCGCGGACGTCGTCGCCTTCCGGCTGAAGCAGCGGCCTATCCGCGCCGCGGCCGCGGCCGGCTCGCTCGCCACCGTGCTTTTCTACCTCATCGCGCAGATGGTGGGGGCCGGCACGCTGTTCAAGCTGATGTTCGGGCTCCACTTCGAATTGGCCGTGGTCATCGTTGGCATCCTCATGATCTCCTACGTGCTGTTCGGCGGCATGATCGCCACGACGTGGGTGCAGATCATCAAGGCCGTGCTGCTCCTGGGCGGCGCGACTCTCCTCGTGATCCTTACCCTCCACGACGTTGACTTCAGCTACGGGAAGCTGTTCGGTCTGGCTGCCTCGAAGTACGGCGACAAGTTCCTTGAACCGGGCGGGCTCGTGACCGATCCGGTGGACGCCTTCTCGCTCGGCCTCGCGCTGATGTTCGGCACCGCCGGTCTGCCGCACATCCTCATGCGGTTCTATACCGTGCCGGACGTGAAAGAGGCCCGCAAGTCGGTGTTCTACGCAACGGGCTTCATCGGCTACTTCTACATCCTGACCGTGACCATCGGCTTCGGCGCCGCGGTCCTGATCGGCGCGGACTCCGGCAAGCTCGGACGCGACATCATCATGAGCATCGACAAGGGCGGCAATATGGCCGGTCCGCTCCTTGCCGAGGCCCTGGGCGGCAGCGTGTTCCTCGGGTTCCTTGCTGCGGTGGCCTTCGCCACGATCCTCGCGGTGGTCGCCGGGCTCACGCTGGCCGGCGCATCGGCCCTCTCCCATGACCTCTACGTCGGAGTGATCCGCCGCGGCGTGTCGGCGG
>DASWAB010000043.1:0-9989 GCA_036391375.1 Nitrospirota bacterium | reverse complement strand
TGAGGGGCAAAAATTCAAATCCGGATTCATCTCGATCATCGGCAGGCCGAACGTGGGCAAGTCCACGCTCCTGAATTCGCTTTTAGGCGAGAAGATCGCGATCATTTCCGACAAACCGCAGACGACGCGGAACCGCATTTTGGGCATCGTAAACCGGCCCGGGGCACAACTGGTGTTCATGGACACGCCCGGCATCCACAAGCCCATTCACAAAATGAACGAGCTCATGGTCAAGACGGCGCTCGCGACGTACAACGAGGTGGACGTGATCCTGATGCTCGTGGAGGCGGTTGAAAAGCCCGGAGCAGGAGACCGGTTCATCATCGAGACGCTTTCGAAGGTGAAGACGCCGGTTTTTCTCCTCATCAATAAAGTGGACCTCGTCGATAAACAGCGGCTCCTGCCGCTCATGCAGGAGTACAGCAGCCTCTACCGCTTCGCGGAGATCATTCCGATATCGGCCCTTCAAAACGACCTCGGAGATTTAACGGCTTCGCTATTGAAATACCTGCCGCAGGGGCCGCAATATTTCCCGGACGACCAGCTCACGGACCAGCCAGAACGGTTCATCGTTGCGGAGCTCGTGCGGGAGAAGATATTCGAGCTGACCAAGGAGGAAATCCCGTACTCTGCGGCGGTGGTCATCGAGGAGATGAAGGAGGAGCCGGATATTACGCGCATCCACGCGGGCATCTATGTGGAGCGAGATTCGCAAAAGGGCATCATCATCGGCAAGGGCGGCGCCATGCTGAAACAGATCGGCACGCTCGCGCGGCAGGACGCAGAAGCGCTTCTGGGGGGCAAGGTGTTTCTCAAGCTCTACGTCAAGGTCAGGAAAGGCTGGCGCGAGGACGAACGGATGCTGAAAAACATCGGGATAGTGGAAGAGGAGTAGCGGCAAGACCCTCAACCCTCACTCGGGATTCCGCGCCTGGAGGAGACAATGGATGAACTGATCAACTGGCTGGTAACGACCATCGGGGCGTTGGGCTACCCCGGCATCTTCCTGCTCATGGCAATGGAGAGTTCGGTCATCCCCCTTCCAAGCGAACTCGTCATGCCGCCCGCGGGCTACCTCGCGCAGCAGGGACAGATGAACATGGCGCTCGCGATCCTGTGCGGCACCGCCGGGAGCCTCGCGGGCGCGTACGTGAATTATTTTGCCGCGCACTATCTCGGCCGGCCGCTCGTCCTGAAATACGGGAAGTACGTCATGATCTCGGAGGAAAAATTTGCGAGAGTGGAGCGGTATTTCCGGGACCACGGCGAGATATCCACGTTCATCGGAAGGCTCCTTCCGGTTGTCCGGCACCTCATCTCGATTCCCGCGGGGCTCGCCCGCATGAACCAGGTGAAATTTTCGCTTTACACTCTCTTCGGCGCGGGGCTCTGGGTCACGGTGCTCGCTTACATCGGCTACTTTATCGGCGCAAATCAGCAGCTCGTCATGCGGTATTCCCATCAGGCGCTGATCGCAGTGGTGATCGTAAGCGCCGTTGTCGTTGCAGTGTACGTACGGAACCACAAAAGAAAGAATTTTTCCCGTACTGAGCGGGAGTAGGGTGCTCTGGACGCAGAGTGCGCCGGAGCAGGTCTTTTCTGCGCCTGCCATAACCGTATTTCTGCGCTTGACCTGTTGAGACGAAGCGTTTCCAGATTGTTAACGCTGAAGACCGGACCTTTGCGATGAGGCGGTGATTCTTTCTTGACAAAACCTTCCCTGCATCTATAATCCTTCGTCATGTCTTCCAAAACGCACGAAATGACGCCGCCCTCGCCACGCGAGGTCCGCATCGTCTTCGCCGGCCTGATGCTCGCCCTGGCCCTGGCGTCCCTGGACCAGAACATCGTGGCCGTGGCCCTGCCGCAGATCGTGAGCGATCTCGGCGGGCTCCATCATCTTTCGTGGGTCGTCACGTCCTTCCTGGTCACCTCGACCGCTACCACGCCGCTCTACGGGAAGCTCTCGGACATGTACGGCAGGAAGCCGCTCTTCGTCGTCGCCATCATCACCTTCCTCATCGGTTCCAGCCTCTGCGGCCTGTCGCGCAGCATGGTCGAGCTCGTGGTTTTCCGCGGCATCCAGGGACTGGGCGCGGGCGGCCTCATGGTGCTTGCGCAGACCACGATCGCCGACCTCGTCGCGCCGCGGGAGCGCGGCCGTTTCCAGGGCCTGTTCGGCGCGGTCTTCGCGGTCTCGAGCGTTGCCGGACCGCTCCTGGGCGGATTCATCACGAGCGCGCTCTCGTGGCGATGGATTTTCTACGTGAACCTGCCGGTCGGCATCCCGGCCCTGGCCATGATCTTTTTCGGGTTCAAACGTCCCCATCACAAGGTCCCGCACCATATCGATTACACGGCGGTCGCGCTTTTGACCTCGGCGACGGTGGCCCTCCTCCTGGTCCTCTCCTGGGGAGGCGTTCAATTCCCGTGGTCGTCACCGTTCATTCTTGCGCTGGCGGCGGCGTCCGTTGCGCTCATCGCGCTTCTCGTCCGCACGGAGCGGCGTTCGGAAGAGCCGGTGCTCTCTCCGCATATCTTCCACAACAGGACCGTGGTGGTTGCGACGGGCGTCATGGGGCTGGCCTTCATGGGATTGTTCGGCGCCTTCGTGTTCCTTCCGCTTTTCTTTCAGCTTGTTCTCGGCATGGACCCGGCAAAGTCCGGCCTCCTGCTCGCTCCCATGACCGGCGGGCTGATCGTGACGTCGACGCTTGGGGGGCGCAGGGTGTCTTCTACCGGGAAGTACAAAATGCTGACGGTCTTCGGCCTGGGGGCCGCAACGCTGTCCTTCATTGCGGTGATGCTTTCGGCTGCGGGTGGCGGCGGCATCGGTGTGATCGAGACAGCGCTCATATTCCTGGGGTGCGGCTTCGGCATGGTCATGCCGAACCTTGTCGTCGCGCTCCAGAACGCCGTAGGCCCCAGGGAGATGGGCGCAGCGACGGCGACCGCCGCATTCTTCCGCCAGCTCGGCGGCACGTTTGGCGTGGCCATGTCCGGCGCCATCATGACCGCCGGGCTCCGGGGCCTGCACGCGGAGAAATGGGCCGGCATCGCCCGGGGGGGCCGCAGCCTCATGGATCAGGGCCTCCGGGAGATTGCGGCGCTTCCCCCGGCAGAGCGCGAGGTCGTCAAAGAAGCTTACCGCCACGCTATCAGCACGACCTTTCTCGTGGGCTCGATCATCATAGCCCTGGCATTCATCCTCGTCCTCTTTCTCCCGGAACATCCGCTCAGATCGGCGCCTGGCAAAGAGGAAGAAAAAACCGGATGAGCGCGTGATTGATTCTGCCCGGAACGGGCGCGACTGCTGCGATGTACAACGGGCTGAAACACAAGCCCACAAGCCGCTTCCAGTCAGTGCGTTCCCGCTTTTTTTCTCCGAGGTTGCAAACGGTCTGGAAGTATGATACTATTTTTTCGAGTCGAGGAGGAGTATGCTTGGATTTCTTCTGCGCTGGTCGATCAACCTGCTGGCGCTCGTTGCCGCAGGTTCACTCGTTTCGGGAGTCCGGATTGATGGCCTCCAGGCAGGGATTGCTGCCGCGGGCATCCTCAGCATCGTCAATGCGGTGATCCGGCCGGTGGTGCTTATTCTTACGCTCCCGATCAATGTCCTTACACTCGGTTTCTTCACCCTCGTCGTCAATGCGGCCATGCTGATGCTCGTTTCGACGCTGGTGCCGGGATTTGTCATCGAGAGCTTCCGCTCGGCTTTTTTCGGGGCGCTGTTGGTCAGCCTCATAAGCTGGCTCGTCAACATTTTCATCGGCGGCGACGGAAGGCTCATTTTTATAAAAAAAGTCCACCACAAGAACGACGATCGCGGCGCGCAGGGATGAGCCGCCCGTTTGCCGGGAACAGCACACTATGACCCATATGCACATACCGGACGGCGTTTTGCCCGTCCCCGTCTGGCTGCTCGGTTTCGCGTTGATGGCGCTGGCCCTCGGCTTTTGCCTGTATCGATTAAAAAGCGCCGACCAGAAAAAAAAGATACCGCTGCTCGGCGCCGTCAGCGCCGTCATGCTGGTGGCGATGAGTCTCGAGATTCTCCCCCTTGCCTATCATATCAATTTATCCGTCGTCGCGGGCATCCTCCTCGGCCCGGCGCTGGGTTTTCTCGCCGCGTTTATTACCAACGTGATTCTTGCGCTCATGGGGCACGGCGGCATTACGGTGATCGGGCTGAATACGCTGCTTCTCGGGGGAGAGGCCGTTCTGGGGCATACCCTGTTTTATCTTTTCCGTAACCGGGTGCCGGTGTTCTGGCAAACGGCTCTTGCCACCGTGCTGACGCTGGGTGTCACGACCGCAGCCCTTATCGGGATCGTGGCCGCGTCCCATGTCGATCCGCAGCTCTTTCGGCATGAGGATCACGCGGCGGAGCAGGGAGCGGCGCCTCCAGGGGCCATTTCGGTCACGCGGTTCGCGACGATGGTGCTTACGCTGGGCGTTCTCGGCTGGCTTATCGAAGCGGCAATAAGCGGCGCGGTCGTGGCGTTTATCGCCAGGGTAAAGCCCGATCTGCTCGGGCATGTGCTTCATCAAGACAAGTCCGCAAAGGCCGGGAGGGTGGCGCGGTGATCGATGTCGCACGGATTGATCACTGGGCGGCGAGCGGTATCGGCCCCCTTCACCGGTCGTCGCCGATTGCCAAGGTTGCCGCCCTGCTGCTGGTAGTGGCGGCCGCCGTTGCCGCGAAAAATCCCTATGCCTTGCTGGCGGGGTATGGCGCGCTGCTTGGCGTGGCCGCATTTTCGGCGCTTCCCTGGCGCCGGGTCATGGTCCTTTCGTGGTACGCGGCAATGTTTGCGCTGCTGTACAGCCTCAGTATTCGAGGGGGGGGGTGGGAGATCCGCGCGCTTTTTATCATGAAGGCGATCACGCCTTCCTGCGCCATGCTGATGCTTATCGTCAGCACTCCCTATCCGCGGATTTTTTCCCTGTTCGGATCGATCCTTCCCGAAATGCTGGCTGCGGGCCTGTTCATGACGTACCGGACGCTTTTCATCCTTCTCGACATGATGGGCAACTTCGCGGCGGCCATCCGGCTCCGCGGGGGGTTCTCACCGGGAAGCCTGTATAAGAACAGCGCCAATATATCGAAAGGCATCGGGATGCTGTTCGTAAGCGCAATTGAGCGCAGCCAGCGCCTTTACGCCGTGATGGTGGTCCGGGGCTACAATGGCAGCATGGCCGAGAAGGGCGTCATCCGGCTGCAGGCGGAAGATTGGCTGCCCCTCGGGACCGGGGCGCTGGTGCTTGCGCTGGCCCTGGCGTGGAGGTAAACAGGCGAGGAGCGGACCGGGAAGCGCAGAAACCAGAATGAAGAGTGATGACGACCTGAACATAGGGAAGGGCCAGGGAGAAAGCATTGTCAGCGTGAGCTGCCTCAAGCATGTCTACCCCGACACCACCGAGATTCACATGTGCGGACTGGATTTCGTGGTGAACCGCGGAGAGCGCGTGGTCGTGCTCGGAGGAAACGGATCGGGAAAAACCACGCTCCTCTATCACATCCTGGGGCTGCTGACGCCGGACGAGGGCAGGGTTACCGTGTTCGGCATAAATCCCGCCGAGCGGTACGGGTCCATCCGTGAACGCATCGGCGTTCTTCTCCAGAACGTCGACGACCAGATTCTTTCCCCCACGGTCTGGGAGGACATCTCCTTCTCCCCGCGCAATTACGGGTACGACAGGGAGAAAACGGGCGGGATGGTCGAGCAGGTCATGGCGGAGCTTGGCATTTCGCATCTGCGCGACAAGATATGCCACTACCTCTCCGGGGGCGAAAAGAGAAAAGTTGCGCTTGCCGGAGCGCTGGTCATGCGGCCCGAACTCCTGATCCTCGACGAGCCGTTCGAGGGGCTCGACTCACGGTCACGGACGGAACTGGTGTCGCTCCTGAACAAGCGCAACCGCGAGGGAATGACCATCGTCATGTCCACGCACGATCTGAACCTCGTGGCCGCGTTTGCGGACCGCGCGTATGTCCTCGCCAAGGGGCACGGCGTGATCACTGCCGGCACGCCTTCGGAAATTTTTATGCAGGTTGAGGAACTGAAATCCTCGAACATCGATCCGCCGCTCCTCACCGAACTTTTTGTGAAACTGCGAAACAGAGGAATCGCCGTCGAGATCCCGGCCCATGTGGATCAGGCGGTGGAGGACCTGGTCAGGCTCGTCAAAGACAGTTAAACCCGCCGGCGCGGGGGGAGGATGAATTATGCCGCAGGCTGATTTTGAGCAGAGGAAAGGCATTATCATTTTTTCGATTGCGCTTGTCTTGATCGCGGCTGCCTTCTTCGGCGCTGCGGCGGGGTACGTTTTCCCCTCCGGCGAGCGGAACGAAATCCTGTTCTCCCTTGCGCTCATTCCGCTCGTCCTGCTGGCGTCGCTCATGCTGTATAAAAGGGCGATTTTCCCCTCCTACCGCCGCCTGGAGGATGCCAATCTGGAACTGCACCTCAAACAGGAGGAATTGCTCGACACCAGGGACGACCTGTTCATCAAGTTCCTCGGCATCTACGATGTAAACTATGCGGCGAATTCGCCGCGCCTGTTCGAGTACCGCCTGAAAGACGTGGCCGATATCACCGCCAGGGTCATGGAGGCAGATGCGTGTTTTATCTATCTCTACGACAAAAAGAAGGATGATTTGTCGCTGGCGGCGACGAACGGGCTGCAGGAGGGGACGGTCATCGGAAATGTCCGCATCCCGCTCGACGAGAGCATCGAGGGGTGGGCGGGGAGAAAGATCGAGCCGCTCATGCTGAAGGATTTCCACGCAGACCCCCGCTTCCGGGAGATCTCCGGCCTCGCCCTTGACGACTATGTGTCCGTGTATTGCCTGCCGCTCTATGTCTATTCAAACGGCGCGCTCGTCGGCCTTATGGAGGTGTTTTACCGCAAGGCGAAGACGTTTGCCGACGAGGAAATAAACTTTTTTACGACGCTTTCCGGCATCCTTTCCACAACGGTCCAGAACGAACAGATGCAGGTCGAACTGCGCAAGATGAACGTGGAACTGGAACAGTGGGTCGCCGAGAAAACCGAGGAACTCCGGGCCTCGGAAGAGCGGTATCGTACGCTCGTGGAAAACGCCAGTGAGTCGATTTTCGTATTATCCGAAGACGGCGATGTCGTGTTCGCAAACGAACAGGCTGCCAGCCTGACCGGCCACGCGAAATACGACCTCCTGCATAAGAACCTGTTCGACCTTTTCGTCGATCCCGGCAAGACGAAAGAGGTCCTTGCCGAGGTCGCGCAGGGGCGCCGGGCGGTGAGGCATGGAGAACTCCGGAAGACAGACGGCATCGTTATTCCCGTTGACGTAAACGCTGTGGGGCTCACGCTCATGGGAAAACGCTTCGTGCAATCGGTGGTCCGCGATATTTCCTTCCAGACGCGCCTCGAGAAGATCCTTTTAGAGAAAGAACAGCAGCTCTCCGACCTTCGGGCGCGACTGAATTCAAAAAAATAGACCGCCCACGCTTTTTTACCCGTCCGATTCTTTTTGTTCTTTACAGAGGCCCGGACCTGTGGTATAAATTATGCATGCGGCGGCCTCACGGGCCGCCCTACTCACTTAATGAAGGTAAACTGGTTTTTTTTAAAGGTCGTTGCAGCTCTCCTCGTCCTCGCGGCATGTATCTACGGGGGCTACCTTCTTGTGCGTGAAACCGACATCAGCATGCCTGTGCTGTTTCGACCTGCTCCGGGACCGCGCATGATCATAAGCATGGACGGGTTTCGATTCTCACAAGCGGAAGACAAGCGGGCCTCATGGCTTCTGAATGCCAGAAGCGCTGACCTGTACGAAAATAAAGAGGTGCAGCTGAAAGACATTGAGATCCTTTTTGAGGATGCCAGCAACAAGAAGGCGGTTCTGCGCGGCGCGTCGGGGACCATGGACACGATAAGCGGAAACGCCGCCATCCGCCGGGGGGCGCAAGAGGTAAGGGTTGTTACGAGCGACGGCTACCTCCTCACGACGGACTCGCTTGTCTGGAAAGCAGGTGAGCGGACCGTCTGGACGGCGGACCCGTTCAAACTGCTCGGAAGCGAAATCTATCTTGAGGGAACCGGCATATCGGCGAACGTGGATCTGCGTACGCTCGTGGTAAGGAATAATGTCAAAGCGGTGCTTCAGGAATAGCCTCTTCCTTGTCGCGTCTTTTTTATTTCTGGTCGCGGCGGACAAGGGAGCGCGGCCCGACAAGGGCCCTCACGGACCGATTCTCATCACCTCAATCCATATGGAGGCGGACAAACTCGGCGATAAAGTGACGTTTACGGGCAACGTGACGCTCAAAAAAGACACGATGACGCTTACCACGGATTCCATGATCGTTTATTACGACGAGAAATCAAAAGACATAAAGGAAATCGAGTCCCACGGCAACGTGGTGATCCGCCAGGAAGGCAGGATCGCGCATTCGAACGATGCATGGTACTACAGCAACGATGAAAAAATCATTCTCACCGGAGATGCAAACGTCGTCGAGAACGATAACGTGGTCGGCGGAGAAAAAATAACGCTGTTTTTACGCGACGACCGCAGTATCGTTGAGGGCGGCAAGGTGCTGCTCTATCAGGACAAAACGGACAAGCCGCTGGACAGCCGCACGAGAAAGTAGCTGAAGAGACTTATGCACGCGCTCGAGGTAAAAAAGCTGGAGAAAAGCTACCGCGGCAGAAAAATCGTCCGGGGCGTAAGTCTGCAGGTCAGGCACGGAGAGGTCGTCGGCCTCCTGGGCCCGAACGGAGCCGGCAAAACGACCACGTTCTACATGGTGGTGGGGCTTGTCCGTCCGGACGAGGGGCGCGTGGCCCTCGACGGGGCAGACATAACGAAAATGCCGATGTACCAGCGGGCGAAAAACGGCATCGGCTACCTGCCGCAGGAGCCGTCGGTCTTCCGCAAGCTGACCGTCTCGGAAAATCTTATGGCCATCCTCGAAACCATGCACCTCTCCACCGCAGAGCGCAGGGAGCGGAGAGACCGCTTGATGGCGGAGCTGGGGATTGCGCATCTGTCGGAAAGCATGGCGTACACGCTCTCCGGAGGGGAGCGGCGGCGGGTCGAGATCGCCCGCGCGCTCACCCTCGCTCCGAAATTTATTCTTCTGGACGAGCCGTTCGCGGGAATCGACCCCCTCGCCGTCGTCGACATCCAGGGGATCATTTCGCTTCTGAAGGGGATGGGAATCGGAATCCTGATCACCGACCATAATGTACGGGAGACCCTCGCCATCACCGACCGGGCGTATATAATCAGCGAGGGGAAAATCATCGAGGCGGGGACCGCCGCGGAAATCACCGCAAGCCCGCGCGTGCGCCAGTTTTATCTGGGCGAGACTTTTCGGCTATAATTTGGTAAGAGAGACATGGAAGCAAGGCTTGAACTAAAACTTCAACAAAAGCTCATTATGACGCCGCAGCTCCAGCAGGCTATCAAGCTGCTGCAGCTGTCACGGCTCGAACTGGTACAGTCTATCTCGCAGGAGCTTGTTGAAAATCCAGTACTTGAAGAGCTGGCCCAAGAAGCATCTGATGAGACCTCGGAGGCCGAGGGGGAGTCGACATCTGATTCTGATGCCTCGGCGGCGGGAGAATCTGTACCGGAGAGTAATGAGGCGGAACAGGGAGAGACTGCGGAGCTCAAGAGCGATCTCGAACTCGGTCCCCAGTGGGATGAATATCTCAACGAAATGGGAGATGGCCGCGATTACGGTTCCAACGAGGCTGATGAGAAAGAGCTGCCTTCGTATGACCAGACACTCACAAGACTTCCTTCCCTGAGCGATCATCTTCTGTGGCAGCTCCGGCTTTCTACGTCCGATCCCAACATCGTAAAAGGAGGAGAGTGGATCATCGGCAATATTGACGATGATGGGTACCTGCGGGCCACCCTTGAGGAGCTTTCCCTTGAGTCCGGTATCCCGGGTAAGGATATGGAACGCGCGCTCGAACTTATCCAG
>DASWAB010000042.1:0-5318 GCA_036391375.1 Nitrospirota bacterium | reverse complement strand
CTTACGCGCCTCCTCGGGGAGATCGACTTCGAGCGCGCGCCGCGTTTTCGCCATGTCGTGTTCGAGTTTCAGCTTCTTTTTCTCAAGGCTCGAAAGAGATTTTTTCCTTTTACTCGTCAGTTTCCTCGGTTTCTGGTCCTGGTCGTCCAACTGCTTAAGGACCAGATTGTACTCGTCCTGCTGGTCCCGGAGCTTCAGGCGGAGGTTTGCCGCACGTTTGCGCCAGTGCTCTTCTCCATGGCCGTTCTTGTCCCTATGCTCCCTGGACAAAACGCCCGTCTGCCGCGGAGCGACGGGTTTGTCCCCCACGCTCACCCGGCTCTCATCGGGCGTAACCAGGGTCGCGCGCTCACGGTATTCCTGCGGGATCTTCTCCCGGTCATTGGTAAAGAATTCCTTTCCCTCTTTGTCCACCCACCGGTAAAAATCCGCCTGCGCCGAAGACGCGAAAAAGAACAGCATGATGCACGCTGCCGAAACGGCATATCTGAGCATAATGACCTCCTGAAGGGGATTGGTTAAGAAAAATATCACAAACGGCGGGGCTTCGCAAGGTTTTTTCTTGAACTCGTGCGGGCCGGCGTGATATAGTGCGTCACTGCAAGCGTCGGGGATAATGCACAGTGCGCAGGGGTCATGCTCTGAGCGCTCTGCCCCATGCTCTCTGCTCTCAATCATGCCAAAACCAGTCGTCGCCATAGTGGGCCGCCCGAACGTCGGCAAGTCCACCCTCTTCAACCGGATCGTCGGCAGGAACCTCGCCATCGTCGAGGACCTGCCCGGCGTGACGCGGGACCGCAACTATGCCGAGGCCGAGTGGAACGGCAGACGCTTCCTGCTCGTGGACACCGGCGGGTTCGAACCGGAAACCGAAGACCCCATGTACTTAAAGATGCGCGGGCAGACCACCCTTGCCGTGGAGGAGGCCGACATCATCCTCTTCCTCATGGACGGCAGACAGGGGCTGCTCCCCTCGGACATCGAGGTCTCCCACCGGCTCAGGGCCGCCGGCAAACCCGTGCTCTACGCCGTAAACAAGGTTGACGGAGAGCGGCACGAAGGCTTCATCTCGGATTTCTACCGTCTGGGCATCGACGCCCTCTACCCCCTCTCCGCGCGGCACGGCCAGGGCTTTTCAGACCTCATGGACGCCCTCGTTGCCCTCTTGCCGGGAGCTCCTCAACAGGTGGAGGACGAAAAACAGGCCGACGAAATGCCGAAAATCGCCGTCATCGGCAGGCCGAATGTCGGGAAGTCTTCCTTTGTAAATGCGCTCATTGGCGAGGATCGGATGATCGTAAGCCCCGTGGCGGGCACGACCCGGGATTCCGTGGACAGCCTTTACCGGTACTACGGCCGGAAATACCTCCTCGTGGACACCGCCGGGATCCGCAGCAGGGGCAGGATCAGCCAGGGGGTGGAAAAGTACAGCGTGATGCGCGCCATGAAAAGCATCGCGCGCGCCGACGTGGCGCTGGCGCTGATCGACGCCTCGGAGGGCATTACCGAGCAGGACGAGCGCATCGCTGGCCTCGCTCATGAAGAGGGCAAAGGGCTTATCATCGTCCTGAACAAGTGGGACCTGGTGGAGGACAAGGAAACGGCGTATAAAAAATTTATGGAAGACGTGCGGTTGCGGCTCAAGTTCGCGGACTACGCTCCTGTTCTCACCCTATCGGCAACGACCCGGCAGCGCGTGACCAAGGTGTTCGACGAGATCGACCGCATCATGGCGGAACGGGCAAAGCGCGTCCCCACGGCGGAGTTGAACCGGGCGTTCGAGCGGCTTGCAGAACGGCATGAGCCGCGGCTCTACCGCGGCAAACGGGTAAAATACTATTACATTGCACAGGTGGGAATCAAGCCGCCGACGTTCATTGTGTTCGTGAACGAGCCGGCTGGCGTGCACTTTTCCTACCTTCGCTATATCGAAAATAATCTGCGCGAGGCCTTCGGGTTTCATGGAACTCCGGTGAGAATATTCACCAAAAAGAAAACGGGAGAACGATCTCGCGCAGGACAAAAACAAAAAAAATAGGTTGACTTCCCCGATCAGCCGGTAGTATTATTATATAATAATAATGGTTTTTATTAATGCTCCGGCTGCAAAAACTGCAATAATAGGTTTGCAGTCTTTTTTTTGAAAGGCACTTCAGAATAAGGGGAGAGCATCTCTCCGCGGTTTAAGAACGCGGGAATGACACGCCCTCAGGAGGAAACATGGCAAAGAAGCTCTATGTAGGAAATCTATCCTACAAAATCACAGAAGAAGAACTCAAGAATGTCTTTACGCCCCTGGGCGAGGTGCAGTCGGTCAAAATCATTACCGATGCGGCCACCGGCCGGTCAAAGGGGTTCGGCTTCATTGAGATGGCCAATGATGAGGACGCCGACAAAGCCATCGCGAGCGTAAACGGCACGACCGTCATGGAGCGCGCGATCAACGTGAGCGAGGCGCGGCCGCAGACCGGACGGGGTGGCAGACCGGGCGGCGGGAGAGGCGGCCGCCAGGGATTCGACCGGGGAGGAAGGGACTAAAATTCTTGGAGATAAGAGTAGACGGAAATATCGAGAAGGCAATCAGGCTGCTCAAACGAAAGATGCAGAACGACGGCCTGTTCCGCGAACTGAAGAACCGGCGTTTTTACGAGAAGCCCTCGCTTAAAAAGAAGCGAAAGCGGAGGGAAGCGCAAAAGAGGAAACAGAAGAGCCAGCGGATGGGCAGAGGATGGCGTTCTTCTCCATAGTCTTACGTTGACCGCCTGAGGCCACTTTTAAGACCAACAGAGCGCACACCGTGTATCATTTCTTCGCAATCCATTCAAGTCTGCTACAAACCAAAGAGCCTGTTAGTTAATAGAAGCAGAAGTGAAGACGATAGAACTCGATTCTATAATAATCTTGTCAGGAGCAGGAGTTACTGTACCGCCACTTAGCAGCTGCGTTGTAAAGTTATACCCGCCGAATTCATCGGTTCTGTCTCGGAAGCCGTTATTCTGTGGCAAACCCGAAGAAGAATAAAATTGATAATACGCACCGGGATTAGGCGAGGCAAGACCGCCCTTAAAATAGAGACATGCGTAGGGCATAGCCGTCTTGTCAGGATACTGTACTTGTACATTCCAGTACAGGATAGTTGCGGTACTAAACGAAGAAGGACCCAGACTAGTAATAGTTATCGTCGATCCTTGTGGCGCGGAATCGCAGAAACGAGCATCAGGGCCGCCGTTAACGCCGCATCCCTGCGTAAGAGCTAAAATAAAAAACGCAAAAAGGACGGCAGGAAATGCCGTCTGCTTATGCCTTGTTGTCAGACCCATCAAATCACCCTCCTGTCAAAGGAACTCTGTATGGCTCGCTCAAGCCTGAGCCGTGTTTCAAACATTTTCCTGCCTTACGACCCGCGGCGTTATGAAGATCAACAGTTCCTGCTTTGTTTCACTGGTGGTCTTGTTCCTGAACAGCCAGCCGATAAGCGGAATATCTCCGAAAAAGGGCACCTTGGTGTACGATACGCTTTTATTGACGATGAGAATGCCGCCGATCACCGCGGTCTCGCCGTCGGCAAGCAGTATCTCGGTCGTGGCCTCGTTTTTCCGGATCGATGGCTGGCCGTTAGCGCCCTGAAGCGAGGTATCAGGGGCGTTCTTGGTAGCCTGTATCTTCAGGAAAATCTTGTTATCCGGCGTCGCGTGGGGCGTGACCACGAGGGACAGTTTCGCGTCGATAAACTGGATCTGAGTGCCCGACGCAGAGGTCGTGGAAAAAGGAATGGAAATGCCCTGCTCGATCTTGGCCTCTTTGTTGTCCAGGGCGCTGACCCTCGGAGCGGAGATGATTTTCCCATCGCCCGAAGATTCCAGCGCCGAGAGGACGAGGTCGAGATTGAAGGCCTTGCTAAGGGATCCGAAGGTGAAGCCGATCGCGCCGCCGCCCGTTCCTACGCCCGCGGCAGCCGGCATATTGACGAGGAAATTTCCTGTGCTGAACGGCATCGCGCCCATCTGCGGGCCGCCGGTGATCCCGATTGAGTTGGGGGTCGTGAGGCTGGTCGGATTTCCATGGGCCGCGTCAAACTTTGCCGACGCCCCCCACTGCACGCCGATCTGCCTGCTGAAATTCAGGTTGGCCTCCACGATCCGCGCCTCGATCATCACCTGAGGAATCGGCTTGTCTAAAAGCTTGATGAGCGTTACGATTTCCTCGATATTGCGCGCGATGTCCTTGATGATAAGGGTATTGGTCCGCGCGTCCGTTACGATGTCGCCGCGGGGTGAGAGGGACTTCTTTACCGTGCCCTCGATAGTGCCCGCGGTTGAATAATTCACTGGGATGACCCGCGTAATCAGGTCCTCTGCTTTCTTTTTTGTTTCCTTTGCCTTCATCTCCTCTTCATCTTCCTTCGCCAGGGCGCTTATCGAAGCGATACGCAGCACGTTGTTTTCCAGCGCAAAGCCCAGTCCGTTCATCTTGAGGATGATGGACATGGCCTGGTCCCAGGGGATGTTGACCATGCGGACGGTTACCTTGCCCTTCACGTCGGGCGCCAGGATGATGTTCAGATTCGCCACTTCCGCAAAGAGCCGCATGACATTCACCAGGTCGGCATCCTGCAGGTCCAGGGATATTCTCCTTCCCGTGAACCGGGTCCCGCCAGCAAGGAGCGCGGTTTCTCCGGCCGAGGAAGGGGCCTCCTGCTTCGCCGACGCAGCCGGTCTTTTTGCGGGCGGGGAAGGCGCTGCCGCCGATTCCTGGGGGGGCGCCGTCTCCTGCGGCGCGGCCCCTTCCGAAGGAAGTTTTTCCGCAGGCTTCACCTCGGGCTTCGACGAAGTCAGCGGACTCATTGCAATAATAAGCGTATTGCCTTCGGGAACAACAGAGTATTCGAGTGGTTTGGCAAGGTCCAGCACCACGCGGACCTTCTGGTCAGGCGCCGGATGCTGGCCGACGCGGACCCTGACAAGCCCGCCTTTTCTTACCGGGATCACACTCGGCCTGACCGTGCTCCGCGCCCCCGGGATATCGACGACAAGCTTCTTGCCCTCCGCCATGAAGGTATTCGGCCGCATAGCGCCGTCGCCGGTAATAACCACCTTTATGCCTTCTTTCCCCGCAGAGGCCCGGACGGATGAAACAACCGTCGCAGCGGGTCCCGCCGGCTGAGGCGCCTCGGCCTTTTCCTCTTTCGGAGCTTCCTGTTGAGGCGCAGGGGCGGCCGCCTCGGGAGCGGGTTTTGCCGCTTCCGCCGGGGCTGGCTTGGGGACCTCGACCACAAGCCTGCCGTCAGCCTGGGATACTTTCGCGTCAACAGCCTGCGC
>DASWAB010000041.1:0-3747 GCA_036391375.1 Nitrospirota bacterium | reverse complement strand
CGCAAGCACCAGATCGAGTTTCGCGTTGATCAGTTCTCCGGGTTTCACTTCTTTTTTGCCGCAATGAGCGGCCAGTATTTTTTCCGTTATGGTCATCATAGGCTTTTGAATTCTGGAGTAAGAGTCAGCGAACGAGTAAGACAGTCTTTCACCCGGAGAACCGGCATTTCCGCTGCTCGCTTCAAGAAATGCAATATACAATATCCTTTGTTCAGTTTCAACCAAAATAATGGAGCGTCTTGTGCAAAACCCTCCAAAACCGGCATTCCCGAAGGTTTAATCGGGAATCCGGTGTAACACCATACCCCATGGAGACACTCGGGGAAGACATCGGGGGAGCGGGCGTTTCTATGCGTTCTTCTGCCTCCCTTTTTTCCAATACTCCAGCTTGTTCAACGCGTTCACATACGCCTTTGCGCTTGCAACAATGATGTCCGTATCCGCGCCGTGGCCGGCCACCTTCTTTCCTCCCTCCTCCACTTTGACGGTCACCTCGCCCAGCGCGTCCGTGCCGCCGGTGATGCCCTTGACCAGGTAGGCGTCGAGCCTGCTCTTCGTCCCGGTGATGGCCGCGATCGTCCGCAGGACCGCGTCAACGGGGCCATCGCCGTGGCCAGTCTGTTTCACGGTCTTCCCCTCGACCTGCATCTCAACAGCCGCCGTCGGTGTGGTCCCCGTTCCGCTCTCAGCGTGCAGGCTCTTAAGCGCATACACCTCCGCAATATGCTTGACCTTGTCGGAAATCAGGGCCTCGATGTCCTCGTCATAGACTTCCTTCTTTTTGTCCGCCAGGCCGAGGAAGGCTTCATACACTTTCTCGAACTCGGCCTCCGGCAAATCGCTCCCCAGTTCGGCAATCCGGTGGCGGAGCGCATGCCGCCCTGAGCGGGCCGTCAGGACGATCGAGGATCCGCCCGCGCCGACGTCTGCGGGATCGATGATCTCATAGGTGGACCGTTCCTTCAGCACGCCGTCCTGATGGATGCCGGACGAGTGCGCGAAGGCGTTTGCCCCGACGATCGCCTTGTTTGGCTGGATCACAACGCCGGTGATGGACGATACGAGCCGCGAGGTGCGGATGATCTCTTTCGTGTTGATATTCGTGTCAACGCCGAAATACTCCCGGCGCTGCCGCAGGGCCATCACGACCTCTTCCAGCGCGGTGTTCCCCGCGCGCTCGCCGATGCCGTTTACCGTGCACTCTATCTGCCCTGCGCCGTTCCTGACTCCCGCGAGCGCGTTGGCGGTGGCCATGCCGAGGTCGTTGTGACAATGAACGGATATCGTCACGGCCTCCACGCCGGGGACATTTTCCCGGATGCCCCTGATGAGCGCGCCATACTCCTCCGGATAGGTATAGCCGGTCGTGTCCGGGATGTTGACCACCGTGGCGCCGGCCTTGACGACCGCCTCGACCATGCGGTAGAGAAACGCCGGTTCGGCGCGGCCCGCGTCCTCGGCATAGAACTCGACATCGCCGACGAACGAACGCGCGAGCTTGACCGCCGCGACGGCCCGCTCAACCGCTTCATCACGGCTGATCTTGAGCTTATGCCTGAGATGGCTCTCGGATACCCCGATCCCCGTATGGATGCGGGGGCGCTTTGCCGTTTTGAGCGCGTCGGCCGCGACTTCGATGTCCCTGGCCACGGCGCGCGTAAGCCCGCATACGACGGCTGCGTCGCCCGCTTCTTCGCCGATCCTCCGCACGCTCTCGAAGTCGCCGGGGCTCGATACCGGGAACCCGGCCTCGATGACGTCCACGCCGAGACGCACAAGCTGACGGGCGATCTCGATCTTTTCCGCGGTGTTCATGCTTGCGCCCGGGGACTGCTCGCCGTCCCGGAGCGTGGTATCGAATATCCTGATTATTCTGCCCATGCTGTTTCCCTCATACAATCGCTCGCTCAATCTTCAGAAAGCGCCGCTCCAATGGAAAAAGAGATTAAGACCGCTCCTTAATCTCTCGCCTGCCCGCCTTATAATCGCTGTTTTGGAAAAAAGCAGACTAAGCAGCGGCCGGTTTCTGCTTTTTAAGCAGTTTATACAGCGCCTCTGCGATGCCGAACGCAACATAAATGATGGAGCCCAAGAACAAAACGAGCGCGGGATGATACGCCACAACCGCAAGAAATGCGGTAATGACGACCAGTATTCCGAAGGGACGGCGTTCCTTCAAATTGGCCTCCTTCGGGCCGTGATAGGTGATGGTGCTCACCATGAGCCCTGCCAGCAGAAACGTCAACGCCAGCACCCAGTAGTCCTTGCCGATCACGTCCGCCAGCCGCGTAAGGTTCAAATGCTCGAGTATCTGGATGAATTCATCATACGCCAGCACCATGCTGGCGATCACCAGGGCGGAGGCCGGAATCGGAAGGCCCGTAAAGTGCTTCTTCTCGGTGCTGCCCATCTGGACGTTGAACCGCGCAAGACGGAGCGCCCCGCACGCGACAAGAAAAAACGCCCCCAGCCAGCCGATCTTGCCGAAGGAGGAAAGCGTCCAGGTATACACGAGCACCCCCGGCGCCACGCCGAAAGAGATCACGTCGGCCAGCGAGTCGATCTCGATCCCGAAGCGTGTGGCGGTGTGCGTCATGCGCGCCACCCATCCGTCGAGCGCATCAAAGACCGATGCGATCATGATGGCCCATGCGGCCCGCTCGTAATCCGAATTGAACGAGGCCACGATGGAATAGAACCCCGCGAACATGCTGGACAGGGTGATGAGGTTCGGCAGGATGTAAATCCCTTTCCTCATGGGAGCACCCCGATCACGTCCCTGCCCGCCGAGACCCGTTCCCCGACCGCGACCTTGACCTCGGCGTTCTTCGGCAGGAAGATGTCCAGCCGTGAGCCGAACCGGATCAGGCCGAAGCGCTCTCCCTTCCGCACCGTGTCGCCGGGTTTGGCGTAACACACCACCCTCCGGGCGATGAGGCCGGCAATCTGATTGACGAGGACCTTCGTCGTTCCCTTCGCGATTACCATGGCCATCTGTTCGTTTTCGAGCGACGCCTTGTCCACGGACGCGACGAGGAACTTGCCGGGATTGTACCGGGTCGTCTCCACGGTCCCGGAAAGCGGAACGCGATTGACGTGCACGTTGAATACGGACATGAAGATGCTCACCTGCTTCGCGTCCTGCTTCAGGAACCGGGGCTCATACACGTCCTTGACCACGATCACCCTGCCGTCGGCGGGCGAGACGACGACATTGTCGCCGGGGGGCGTGGTACGCTCGGGGTCCCGGAAAAAAAACAGGACAAAAAGCGCGAGCGCCAGCGCGAAAACGCCCGCGCCCTTCCATCCGAGCGCGAAAAAGAGCACGGTGACAATTGCAAGCGGGATGATAAACGGCCATCCTTCCGCAGCGACGGGTATGCCGTAGTTTTTCATCATTTTCTATTTTTCACCACGAAGACACTAAGACAGAGGTTTCCTTAGACGCCTTCGTGCCTTAGTGGCAAGCTTTAATTCTTGCTCTTGTCCACCAGTTTGCCCTTCTGGAGCCAGGGCATCATCTTGCGCAGCCGGTCGCCAACGCCCTCGATGGGATGGGCCTGTCCTTTCTTCGTAAGGGCGTTGAAGGTCGGCTTGTTCGCCATGTTTTCGAGCATCCATTCCTTCGCGAACTGGCCGGACTGGATCTCCGTGAGAATCTTTTTCATTTCTTTTTTCGTTTCTTCGTTGATGAGCCGCGGACCGCGGGTCAGATCGCCGTACTGCGCCGTGTTGCTGATCGAGTAG
>DASWAB010000040.1:0-8353 GCA_036391375.1 Nitrospirota bacterium | reverse complement strand
TTCCACCTCAACCCCGGTATTGAACGGGACCCTGATAAAGCCCCTTCGCTCGGCCTTCGGATTCGGCATACGAAGCCCCCCTTAAATTAAAACAAGTATAGCAGCAGGGGCAGGTCTACGTCAATCCGCCTCCCTTTGCCTTTTGTTTTGTTTGACATCCCCTGGTGTTTCTGGTAAAACAATATATCTTCGCCTTTTATCGGCGGAATCCCATGTTTTTTCACAGGAGGACAGGGCGAAATGAAGACGTTCAGGATTTTTTTTGCCGTCATTCTCGGTGTTTGCCTCGGCATCGGCGCCTATGCGCAGTACGGCATGCCGCCGCTCAAAACCATCACGGTCACAAAAGAGGAGATCAAAAAAATGTCGCAGACGAAAGCAATCATGGAAACGAAGTTCGGCAACATCACGTTAAAGTTTTTTCCGGAGATTGCCCCGGAGCATGTGAAAAATTTCATCGATCTTGCAAAAAAGGGCTTTTATGACGGGACGACGTTTCACCGCGTGATTCCCGGCTTCATGATCCAGGGCGGAGACCCGGACTCGAAGAGCGCGGACAAAAGCAAGCATGGCATGGGCGGGCCGGGGTACACCATCAAGGCGGAATTCAACGACCAGCCGCATAAGCGCGGCACGCTTTCCATGGCCAGGGCCGGTCACCCCGACAGCGCGGGCTCGCAGTTCTTCATCTGCGTGGCCGATGCGCGGTTTCTCGACAAGCAGTACACGGCGTTCGGCGAGGTGGAGAGCGGCATGGAGGTCGCGGACAAGATCGTCTCCCAGCCGAGGGACGCCAGAGACAACCCCAACGACCGCATCGAAATGAAAGTGAAAATCGTAGAGGGAAAATAGCAGGGTCAGGCAGCAGGGGTTATGTAACATGGAAAAGCCCGACCTTTGGCCCTATGAGGAGATATTATTTGAATCAGAGCGTCAAGAAGATCGTCGTCGCCTATTCCGGCGGCCTGGACACGTCGGTCATCATCGCCTGGCTCAGGGAAACCTACGGGTGCGAGGTGATCGCATTCACCGCGGACATCGGCCAGGGCGAGGAGCTGGAGCCGCTTCGGGAGAAGGCGGTCAAAACCGGCGCGAGCAAGATCTACATCGACGACCTGCGCGAGGAATTCGTCCGGGATTTCGTGTTCCCCCTGCTGCGTGCGAACGCAGTGTACGAAGGCCGCTACCTTCTGGGGACATCGATTGCGCGGCCGCTCATCGCCAAGCGCCAGATCGAAATCGCGCAGCAAGAAGGCGCTGACGCGGTCTGCCACGGCGCCACAGGCAAGGGCAACGACCAGGTCCGCTTCGAACTTACCTACTTCGCCCTGAAGCCCGACGTGAAAATCATCGCGCCCTGGCGCGAGTGGGCGATGAAGGGCCGGGAAGAGCTGATCGCCTATGCCGAAAAGCATAAGATACCGGTGACCGCGACCAAATCCAAGCCGTATTCCACGGACCGGAACCTGCTCCATATCAGCTATGAGGGCGGCGTTCTTGAAGATCCCTGGAAGGAATCGACGGGCGACATGTACACGCTCGCCGTGCCACTGGAACAGGCGCCGGACAGGCCCGAATACGCCGAGGTCGAGTACGCGGCAGGCAATCCCGTTGCCATCAACGGGAAGACGTTCACGCCGGCGGCCCTCCTTGCCGAAGCGAACCGGATCGCCGGCGCGCACGGCATTGGCCGCGTCGATCTTGTGGAGAACCGCTACGTGGGGATGAAGTCCCGTGGCGTATATGAGACCCCCGGTGGGACGCTCCTGCATGCCGCGCACCGCGCCGTGGAGTCCGTCACCATGGACCGCGAGGCCATGCACCTCAGAGACGGCCTGGTCCCGCGCTACGCCGAGCTGGTCTATTATGGATACTGGTACGCGCCCGAGCGGGTCATGCTCCAGGCATTGGTGGACGAGTCTCAGAAGAACGTGACCGGCACGGCTCGACTGAAACTCTACAAGGGAAACTGCGACACGGTGGGACGGAAATCGCCCGTCTCTCTCTACAATCCCGAGCTCGCGACCTTTGAGGCGGACCGGGTCTATAATCAAAAGGACGCGGAAGGCTTCATCCGCTTGAACGCGCTTCGGTTACGGGCCGGAAGCACCGTCGACAAAAAATAAGCTCGCCACAGAGTCACGGAAGCCCGCGGGAACGCTCGCTTTTTGCAGGATATTTTTCCGTGCCTCAGTGTCTCCGAGGTATGAATTTATTATGCCCAAAAAAACTACCAAGAGAAAAACCGCGAAGCCTGTAGCCAGGGCCAAGCCCTGGGGCGGGCGGTTCACCGAAGCCACGAACGAACTGGTGGAAGAGTTCACCGCCTCGATCCCCTACGACTGGCGGCTTTACCCGTATGATATCGCCGGCAGCATCGCGCACGCAACCATGCTCGGCAAAACGCGCATCATTCCGAAGAAAGAGGCGGACCGGATCATCCGCGGGCTTGAGGACATTCTGAAGGAGATCGTGGCCGGCGCCTTCGAGTTCAGGGTCGAACTCGAAGACATTCACATGAACATCGAAGACCGCCTGATCCGGAAAATCGGTCCCGTGGGAGGGAAGCTCCACACCGCGCGGAGCAGAAACGACCAGGTCGCGCTCGACCTGCGCATGTACCTGCGCGATGAAATCTCCGAAATTCATGATCTCCTCGGTGCGCTCCAGAAGGTCATTGTCGGCCTTGCGGACAAATATCAGGACGTGGTGATGCCGGGATATACGCACCTTCAGCGGGCACAGCCCGTGCTGTTCGGCCATCACCTCCTTGCTTATTATGAGATGTTCGAGCGCGACCGCGGCCGCCTCGAGGACTGCTTCCGGCGGGTGAACATCATGCCGCTCGGCGCGGGGGCGCTCGCCGGCACCGTGCTCCCGATCGACCGGAACTTCGTCGCAAAGCTGCTCGGCTTCCGCGAGGTGTGCGAGAACAGCATCGATGCGGTCTCGGACCGGGACTTTGCCGTCGAATTTACGGCGGCCTGCGCGCAGATCATGATGCACCTTTCGCGGCTCTCCGAGGAGCTGATCATATGGTCAACCGCCGAGTTCGGGTTCATCACGATCGCCGACGCCTTTACGACGGGCTCGTCGATCATGCCGCAGAAGAAGAACCCCGACGTGGCGGAGCTCGCCCGCGGAAAGTCCGGCAGGGTGTACGGAAGCCTCATGGCGCTCCTCACGATCATGAAAGGGCTGCCGCTCGCCTACGACCGGGACATGCAGGAAGACAAGGAGCCTGTTTTTGACGCCGCGGACACGGTGGCCCTGTCCCTCTCGGTGGTCGGGGACATGCTTGCCGGCATCTCCGTGCACAGGGACACGATGCGGAGCGCGGCCGAGGACGGTTTCATCACGGCCACGGACCTTGCCGACTATCTCGTCCGGAAAGGCATGCCCTTCAGGCGGGCGCACGCGGTCGTGGGCAGGGCCGTGCTGCGGGCCATGGAACTGGGGTGCGGACTGGGCTCCCTGCCGCTCGGCGAATACCGGAAGCTTTCCACGCTGATCCGCGAAGACGTGTACGAGGCGCTGTCTCTTGAAGCGTCCGTGGGCAGACGCACCTCGTTCGGAGGAACGGCCCCCGCAAACTTGAAAAAGCGCCTCCAGACGCTTAAGAAAAAAATGCAATGAATCGATGCGCTCAGCGGTACGTTGCGCTATGCCTGGCGCTGCTCCTGGCGGCAGGCGCCTGCGGGAGGAAAACGCTGCCGCTGGTGCCCGCCAGTCCGCGGCCCGAAGCGGTCACGGACATTACGATCACGACCAGAGACAACGTCGCGTTCCTGTCCTGGCCGATACCCGCGCGAAACATCGAGGGGAAGAGCATGAGCCCCGCCGAAATACGGCGGTTCCTCATCTACCGCGCGGAAATGGGGCATGACCGGAGAAAAGCGCGGTACAAACCCTATGCCGAGCTCGACATGACGAACCCGTCGATGGCTGCCGTGCGAAACGGCATGGTCTTCTGGAGCGACCGGAACCTGGCGTACGGGCGCGTGTACGGGTACCGGATCCGGGCCGTGAGCGCGCGGGGAGGGGTGAGCCTGCCATCCGAAGAAGCGCAGGTCGCGCCGCTCATGTCGCTCGCGGTCCCGAAGGGCCTTGCCGCGCAAGACGGCGACCAGTACACCCTGCTCTCCTGGGGATCGGTGACGACGCGCATGGACGGCAGCCGGTACGAAGGGTTCGTGGGTTACAATATATACCGGGGAACGGAAAAAGGCAGGTACGAAGGGGCGCCGCTAAACAAAGAGCCGCTCAGGACGAATTCATATAAAGACACTGCGGTCGTGAACGGAACGACCTATTATTATAGAATACGCTCCGTGGACAGCCCGGCCCCACCCTGGAAGGAGAGCCTCGATTCCGACGAGGTCTCCGCCACTTCCCGTGATCTGACGCCGCCTGCCAGGCCGACGGGACTCACGGTCGTGCCGGGCGTGGACAGGGCGTTCCTCACGTGGAATGAGAACAAGGAGCAGGACCTCGCGGGGTATTACGTATACCGCTCAACGAGGAGCGGCAGGGACTACCATCGGCTTACGGACAAACTGCTCATCCACACGACGTTTTCCGACGAAACGGTCAAAAGCGGGACCACGTATTATTACACCGTCACCGCCGTGGATAAATCCGGCAACGAGAGCGGGCGGGCGGCGGAAAAGAAGGCGTACATTGAAAAGCTGAGATAAGATCGAAAAGGAAAGGATCGGGCGCCGCGGAAAAATTTTTCCGCGTTTCCTTTCGACCGCAACAGGATATTCCATGCATGATTTTCATTACAGAAACGGCGAGCTGTGCTGCGAAGGGGTGCCCGTGGGGGCGATTGCCCAGCGGATCGGCACGCCCTTCTATCTCTACAGCAGCAATACGCTCACGAGCCACTTTCGGGCCTTCGACAGCGCATTCGCGGGCGTTCCGCACCTGATCTGTTTCGCGCTCAAGTCCAACTCGAACAGCGCCGTGCTCCGGCTGCTCGGGCAGGAGGGCGCGGGGGCGGACATCGTCTCGGGCGGCGAGCTGTTCCGGGCTCTACGCGCGGGCATCGATCCCAGGAAGATCGTCTATGCAGGGGTCGGCAAGCGCCGGGATGAAATCGAGTATGCGCTCAAGGTCGGCATCCTCATGTTCAACGTCGAATCCGGCGAGGAGCTGATCGCGCTCGACCGCGCCGCGCGCGATATGCACACGGTCGCGAGGATCGCGCTGCGCGTGAACCCGGACATCGATCCCAGGACCCACGCGTATATTTCCACCGGGCTCAAGGAGAGCAAATTCGGCATCCCCATCGAGCAGGCGCTGGAAAGCTACCAGACGGCGAAGGGGCTCCCGAACATCAAGGTGGTCGGTGTGCACCAGCACATCGGCTCGCAGATCACCGAGGTCAGGCCTTTCGTGGACGCCCTCGAGAAGCTCACGGGTTTCGTGAAGGAACTCCGCTCCGCCGGCATGGACATCCAATTCATCAACATCGGGGGAGGTCTCGGGATCACCTACAAGGATGAGACGCCGCCCCTGCCGAAAGATGTGGCGCGGGCGGTCCAGCCGCTCCTCAAGGACAGCGGATGCACAGTCGTGATGGAGCCCGGAAGGGCGATCGTCGGCAACGCGGGCATCCTCGTGACAAGCGCCCTCTACCACAAGGAAACCGGAGAAAAACGGTTCCTTATAGTGGACGCGGGCATGAACGACCTGATCCGGCCGAGTCTCTACGAGGCGTACCACGATATCCTGCCGGTGGCCGAGCCCGCCGCCCCGGAAAAAGCCGTTTACGATGTCGTGGGGCCCATCTGCGAGTCAGGGGATTTCCTTGCCAGGGACCGGGAAATGCCCCGCGTGGAGCAGGGCGGGCTCCTCGCCGTGATGGGCGCGGGCGCATACGGGTTTTCCATGTCATCGAACTACAACTCCCGGCCTCACGTGGCCGAGGTATTGGTCAAGGGAGGCGAATATTACGTCGTCCGCGAGCGCGAGACCTACAGCGACCTCATCAGGGGCGAAAAGCTACCCCGGTGGCTGGAAGGATAGCCAAATGCGAAGTAATGAGTACGGGGTGCAAAAAGGAAGAGTGCACGGATGAAAAAAATCTCTTTCTATAAAATGCAGGGCAGCGGGAACGATTTCATCCTGATCGACAACCGCAAAGGCATCCTGAAGGGGAGACCCTTCCCGGAGCTTGCGGTGACCGTCTGCAACCGGCACTACTCTGTCGGGGCCGACGGTTTGATCGTGATCGTTCCGTCGAAAAGCGCGGATTTCAAGTGGCGGTTCTTCAACGCCGACGGGAGCGAGGCCGAAATGTGCGGCAACGGCTCGCGCTGCGCCGCGCGGTTCGCGCATCTCAGGAAGATCGCGAAGAAAGACATGGCGTTCGAAACGCTGGCAGGCGTCATCCATGCGCAGGTAAAGCGCGATACGGTCAAGGTGCAGCTCACGGGAGCCTCCGGCTTGCGCATGAACATTGCAGTGCCGCTCGAGGGCGGCCTGCGCATGGGCCATTTCATCAACACCGGCGTGCCGCACCTCGTCTATCTTTCCAAGGACATCGAGAACGAGGACGTGGAGCGAACCGGCAGGGCCACGCGGTACCACGAGCTTTTCAGGCCGGCCGGCACGAACGTGAACTACATCCAGATCCAAGGCCCGCACAGGCTCAGGATCAGGACCTATGAGCGCGGCGTCGAGAACGAGACGCTGGCATGCGGCACGGGCGCCGTAGCCGCGGCTTTGATAGCGGGCGCGCTCGGCGCGGTTTCTTCTCCGGTCGACGTGCTGACCTGGGGCGGAGAAAAGCTCGTCGTATCCTTTGAACGCACCGCTGGGGGCTTCGACAACATCCGCCTCGAGGGCGGGGCGCAGGTGATCTGCGAAGGGGTACTATATCTTTAGCTGCAAGCTGCGGTTATCGCATCGAGTTTTCCTGTGCAGTCAACTTAAAACTCGAGACGTGGAATGGGGGAGCAGAAAGAGGAGGCTGTCATGTTCAAAGGTTCAATGGTTGCAATCGTCACGCCGTTTAAAAACGGCAAGGTTGATGAAAAGGCCCTCGGAAATTTGATCGAGTTCCATATCAAGAACGGAACAGACGTGATCGTGCCCTGCGGCACGACGGGCGAGTCGGCCACCCTCTCGCACGAAGAGCACCATCGCGTCGTGGAACTGACCGTGAAGACGGTGAATAAGCGCGTGCCGGTGCTCGCGGGCGCGGGCTCGAACTCGACCTCCGAAACGCTGGAGCTCACGAATTACGCGAAAAAGGCGGGGGCGGACGGCGTGCTGCTCATCACGCCCTATTACAACAAGCCCACTCAGGAAGGCCTTTATCGCCATTTTTCAACGGTGGCGGACTCCGCGGACATCCCCATCGTCCTCTACAACGTGCCGGGCAGAACGAGTGTGAACATGCTGCCGTCCACGGTCGCGCGGCTTCGGGAAAAAAAGAACATCGTCGGCATCAAGGAGGCCACCGGCGACCTGAAGCAGGTGAGCGAACTCATCCGGCTTTGCGGCAGGGATTTCGACGTGATCTCCGGAGACGATTTCACGACTCTTCCCCTGCTGGCGATCGGCGGCGTGGGCGCCATTTCGGTGACCGCCAATATCATCCCCGCCGACGCCGCGGCGATGTTCGACGCCTTTTTCGCAGGAAAAATGGAGGAAGCGCTCAAGCTCCACTATAAGATGGAGCCGCTGCATAGCCTCATGTTCGTCGAAACGAATCCGATTCCGGTCAAGACCGCGCTTTCGCTCATGGGCAAGATCAGCGAAGAGTTCCGCCTGCCGCTCTGCCCCATGGCCGAAGCGAACAAGGACAAGCTCAGGAAAGCGCTTAAGGATTACGGGCTGATATAAATCCATTCACCACAAAGGCGCAAGACGCAAAGAAAGCAAAATCCGGCATTCTTCACGATTTTACTTCGTGCCTTTGTGTCTTCGTGATAAAAAGGAGTTTATATGATCAAGGCGGTCGTGACCGGCGCAGCCGGTAAGATGGGCTCACGCATCATCAATGTCATCTCCGCGTCGGAGGGCATTGCGCTGGGCGGCGCACTGGAGAAGAAGGGGCACGCCCTTCTCGGAAACGACGCGGGCGGCCCTGCCGGGATAGCGGCAACAGGGGTGAACATCACAGACGATCTCTCGTCGGCGCTTAAGGCCGGCGAGGTGCTCATTGATTTCACTTTTCCGGAAACAAGCCTCCAGAATCTCAGGGTCTGCGCGGACCAGGGCAAAGCCGTTGTCATCGGCTCGACCGGTTTTTCCCCGGAGCAGCTCGGCGTGGTCCGCACGCTGGCAACGAAAGTCCCCTGCGTCCTTTCTCCGAACATGAGCGTCGGCGTAAACGTCT
>DASWAB010000039.1:0-4604 GCA_036391375.1 Nitrospirota bacterium | reverse complement strand
TTCCCGGGAAATAAACGCGACAAAGAGCGTTGTCGGACATCCGGATAGAGCGGACATGCCGGAATAAAGGAGCAGGAGCGTATGTCAAAACGGGGCAAAGCAGGGGACTCAAAGAAAACGAACGCAACAGGCAAAGAGCGGGACTATGCTCCGTACGAGGAAGCGGGCGATGCGATCCCCCATGAGGAAGTCTCCGCAGAGCAGCTGGACAGCATCATCTCCCTGTTCGGCGACGGCGAACTTGAGGGCGACATCGCAGACTCGCGGCATGACGGCAAGGCGCGCCAGGCGGGGGATGAGGACCTGGAGGAGGGCGGAGAGACGGACGATCTGTCCATTGACGAAACCGTAGAAGTTGAAGAGGAAGCCGAAGAGGAAGAGGACGAGGTCAGCGTCGGCAAGACCGACGACCCTGTTCGTCTTTACCTGAAGGAAATGGGCACGGTGCCCCTTCTCTCGAAGGAAGGGGAAGTGGCGATTGCAAAAAGGATCGAAGAGGGCAAACGCGAGGCGGCCCACATCCTGTACAGCCTTCCGTTTTCGCTCCAGGACGTGCGGGAACTGGGCGACAAGCTGCGGAAAGGAAAGATCAGCATCTATGAGATCGTCCACACCGGGGATGATGATTTCGAGGAGCTTCAGCCCCAGAACGAGGAGGAGCTCCACGCGCGGGTGATCAAATTGATCGGCGACGTCGAGCGGCGGAGCAAGGAGCTCAACACCCTCGTCAATCACGTGAACAGCAACCGCGTCAGCGAGGTTCGCAAGAGAAACCTTCGCGAAAAGATCCAGACGACCCGCTACGCCCTGTTCGATAAACTGGAGGCGCTGAATATCCACTGCCGCCAGACGGACCGGCTGGTCCTGAAGCTCCGGGAAATGGTGAATGAGACGCTCCTTTCGGAGCGAGAGATCCACGGACTCGAACGAAAATCAGGCCTTTCCATCGCTGAACTCAAGGAAGTTTTCAAGAAGATGCGGCAGGGAGAGCGGGAGACCAAAAACGCGGCCCGCAGGCTTGAGATAAAACAGGAGGCGCTCCTCGGGCTGGAGCGGGCTTATCGAAACGCGGTCAAGCGGGTCAAGAAAGTCGAAGCCGACTGCGGCGTTTCGGCCGAGGATCTGAAAAAAGCGCTTCGCGCGTATGAACGGGCGGAGGAGCGCGCCAAGTACGCCAAAAGCGAGCTGGTCGAGGCGAACCTCCGGCTCGTCGTTTCCATCGCCAAGAAGTACACGAACCGCGGGCTCCAGTTCCTTGACCTGATTCAGGAGGGAAACATCGGCCTCATGAAGGCCGTGGACAAATTCGAGTGGCAGCGCGGGTACAAGTTCAGCACCTACGCCACGTGGTGGATCCGGCAGGCGATCACGCGGGCGATCGCCGACCAGGCGCGCACCATCCGCATCCCCGTGCACATGATCGAAACGATGAACAAGCTGATCCGCACCTCGCGCGGGCTTGTGCAGGACCTGGGACGCGAGCCGACCACGGAGGAAATCGCGGCTTCCATGAAGCTGCCGGTGGAGAAGGTCCGCAAGATCATGAAGATCGCGAAGGAGCCGATCTCGCTCGAAACTCCCATCGGCGAGGAAGAGGACAGCCATTTGGGAGATTTCATCGAGGACAAAAAGGTGGCGTCGCCGCTCGAGTCCGCGATCCGTAAAAATCTCCACCACCAGGTCCGGAGAGTGCTGAATACGCTGACCGAGCGCGAGGAAAAGGTGCTTCGCTGGCGGTTCGGCATCGGCGAGCAGACAGACCATACGCTCGAAGAAGTGGGCCAGGAGTTCGACGTCACGCGCGAACGCATCCGCCAGATCGAGGCGAAGGCCTTACGCAAGCTCCGCCATCCGAGCAGGAGCAAGCAGCTCAAGAGCTTCATGGAGTAGTTGCGCGAAAACTTGACTTTTGTGCGTGCTTGTGTCAATATGGCGCTTGCCCGTAATGAATGAAACGTGTATTTTGAATTTTGTTCATCGGGCCCATAGCTCAGCTGGTAGAGCTACCGGCTCATAACCGGTTGGTCCCAGGTTCGAGTCCTGGTGGGCCCACCACATCAAATCAATGCGGAGTGCGGAATGCGGAGTGCGGAATTGAGACACACAATACGGCATTGATTGGTCAGCAGAGATGCGCCGAGAGGCGCATTTTTATTTTGGAGGCATGATGGAAGAACAGCTTGGCTTGCTCATCCAGCTTCAGGAGATCGACGTAAAAGTACGCTCCCTGGGCGAGCAGAGGAACCGCCTGCCGGAGGCCCTTGCCGACCTGGAACGCCGCCGCGCAGCAGCCAGGGAGGACCTCGACAATGTGAAGGAAGGACTCCAGACCGCGCAGAAGAACAGACGGGACCGTGACCAGGACCTGGAGGCCGGTGTTCAGAAAGTCGAAAAGCTCAAGTCGCGCACCTCCGAGATCAAGAACAACAAGGAGTATCAGGCGCTCCTCAAGGAAATCGAGGCCGCGCAGCAGGAAAACAAGGCGATCGAGGACGATATTCTTGTTCTGATGGAGAAGATCGACGCCGCCGCGGCGCAGATAACCGCCGCGGAGCAGCGGGCGAAGGAAGAAGAGACGGCGGTCCTGGCCGAGCAAAAGCAGATGGAGGAGACATCTGCGAAGCTTGAGGAAGAAATGAAGTCAGCGGAGCAGGCGCGGCAGGTCCTGATGTCCCGCCTCGATCATTTTGTACTCGCACGGTATCAAACGCTGCTCGCGGCCAAAGGCGGCGTCGCGATGGCGGAGGCGCGTAACGAGTCCTGCGCCGGCTGTTACATGAGCATCCCGCCGCAGGTCTTCGTGAACGTCAAGAAGAATGAAAGCATCATCACCTGTCCGAATTGCGGCCGCATTCTGTATTATAAGGAAGCGATCGTGCAGAAAAGCACCTGACCGCGAGTAGCCGGCTGCCTGATGTTTTTGGCGTTTCCGGCGTCCGCAGGTAATCTGATTTCCTTTCAGGCAAGGACACCACGTGGAGCTGACTATCTATACCGACGGCGCGTCTCGCAACAATCCCGGCGAGGCAGGCGCGGGCGTTTATATCCTGCAGGATGGCAGGCCGATCGAGCGCATCGCCCGCTATCTCGGAAAGACGACAAACAACATCGCGGAGTACACTGCCGCGATTGCCGGGTTTGAGCGCGCCGTAAAACTCGGCGCCACGAGCGTCAGACTTTTTGCGGACTCAGAGCTTCTGGTAAAGCAACTGAACGGCCAATACAAGGTTAAAAACGAGGGGCTGAAGCCGCTTTACGGCAAGGCCAGGGAACTCATTGCAAAGATCGGCAAGGTCGAGGTACAATACATCCCGAGAGAGCAGAACAAGGAAGCGGACGCCCTGGCGAACAAGGCGATAGATGACCACGGTAGCCAGTAGCGGGTAACCAGGGCCAGGGAGATCGAAAGGTCGTGACAGGTAGTTTTTTCCTTGCTACATGCCCCGGCTGCCGGCCTCTGGTCTTATGTTCTTTTACCATCAGAGCGGGTGAGGTGATTGCTCCTCGCAAGAGGGGAGGAAAGTCCGAGCTCCGCAGGGCAAGGCGGTCCCGAAACGGGACAGGGGGCGACCCCATGGATAGTGCCACAGAAAAGAAGACCGCCCCGCTACCGGGGTAAGGGTGAAACGGTGGGGTAAGAGCCCACCAGATTCCCGGGCGACCGGGAATGCTTGGAAAACCCCGCCTGGAGCAAGGCCGCATAGGGAAGCGCTTCCCGCAAGGGAATAAGGACTGCCCGTCCGAGACTTCCGGGTAGGCCGCTCGTTCCCGCGAGCAATCGCGGGACCAGATAAATGATCACCGCCCCGGGCGACCGGGGAGACAGAACTCGGCTTACGGCCCGCTCTGATTTTTATTTTCACCGCCCGCCTCGGATTCCCGTCGCGGGTTTTTTACTGTCAGAACACGCCTGTTTGACATTATTCCTTCTGCCTGTTACGCTTTTCCTATGATCCTTTCTGTCCATAAACAACGCGGTGCAGCGGGAATTGCCGCTGCCCTCTGCGGCTTCGTCCTCGGACTGGCGGCTGTTTCATACGCGCTGGGCGCGGAACAAAAGCCTGCCGCCACGAAGATCAAGGCGTTTCAGCCGGGGGAATCATTGAGCTATGACATCAGCTGGTCAAAAATGCTGAAAGCCGGGACCGCGGACATGGAGGTCAAAAGCGAACTGCTTCCGGATGGGAGAGAGGTCTTTCGCATTGTGGTAGTTTCCCATACCGTGGGCGCCGTAGGCAGGCTCTATAAACTGGGCGACACGGTCCAGAGCGTCTTCGACCCCCTGATCATGCAAAGCCTCTCATTCAGCCTCAGGGAGAGCCACGGCAACAAGACGAGGCGCCGCGACCTTCTCTTCGATCATGAACGCCGGACCGCAACCATCCGCCTCAACGACGACCCTCCGGAGACTGTGGCCATACCGGAACGGGTGCAGGACTCCTTGTCGTCGCTTTACTACCTCAGGACGAGAGAGGACTTCGTCGTGGGCAGGCCCATTACCTTCGACGCCTTTGACAGCGACAAAAGCTGGGCCATCGAAGTCGAGACCCTTGGCAGGGAACGGGTGAGAACGCCGGCAGGCGAATTTTCAACGATCAAGGTGA
>DASWAB010000038.1:0-4716 GCA_036391375.1 Nitrospirota bacterium | reverse complement strand
GCTGCGGCTGCGGTAAAACTGTACGGATTCGACTCTGTAAATTATCTGGCTTCACGGGTGGATGTGGAGGATGATGAGTTGTCGATTGACAACTGACGTACAACGCCCGTTGAAAATCAAACCGAAAAGAGGGGGCGCTTGCTCCCTCTTTTTTTCTTCCGGGAAGGCATATCCTTTACGCGCTGTCATTGTTGTTTCCCGGCCGCGCCTTCCCGACAGTCCTCCCTTCCTTGTCCGGAGCGGGGCCGCGCGAGGCAGCCTTGTTGACTGCGGTAAGAATCCCGCGCAGGATGCTGATGTCCCTGCCGGTCAGTTGCGCGCGGCCGAAAATCTGCCTGAGCGAGGACATCATCCGTTCGGGATGCTCGCGATCAAGGAAGCCTGTTGCCTGAAGGGTCTCCTGCAGGTGGGCAAAAAAGTTCTCAAGCTCGTTGCTGCGCGCGAGCGGGCTGTCGAATCGTCTGACGACGCCGGCGCCTGCCGCAAGATGAAGCTCGTAGGCGACGATCATCACGGCATGGGAAAGGTTCAGCGACGGGAATGCTTCGGATGAAGGTATGGCGATGATCTCCGGGCAGAGGGCGAGGTCCCGGTTGTCCAGGCCGTTCACCTCGTTGCCGAACACGACGGCGACCTTGTTGCGGGCAAGAAGAGGTACGATCTGTTCAGCCGCCTCGCGAGGAGTCCTGATGTTCTTCCGCAGCCTGCCCTGATGGCGCGACGTGCCGACGACGAGGTTGTGACCGGCCACCGCTTGGCCGAGCGTCTCCACGACCGCTGCCCCCGTAATGATCCGGTCGGCCCCCGCAGCGAGCTTGTACGCCTCCTCATTCCGGCCTTTCAGCGGGTTCACGAGGACGAGCCTTGAAAGGCCCATGTTCATCATGCACCGGGCCGTCGCGCCGATATTCGCGGGCGTCCTGATGCCCACCAAAACGATGCTGATGTTGTCGAGGAGTGATTTCATGTGCGCGGAATAGTACGATGAAAAGAGATAAGTCCTCACTAACCGGTTTCGGCATTATAACGAACGCATACGAGGCTCTCAAGCATATTTTGAGGTGACTACCTTGAAGCTCCCTGCAGCAAACTGCAGGGAGTCCCGATCTCAAGGTAAGAACATATCGTATTCGCTCGCGCGCTCACTCCAGAATTCAGATTGACAAGAGATAAGATGACTGATACAGTAAGCCGACCATGATCGCGATATCGCTCCAATCGGGAAGCAGCGGCAACTGCATTTACGTCGAAACATGCGGCGTCAGGCTCCTGTTCGATGCCGGGATTACCGGTGTGCAGGCCGAGGAGCGGCTCGCGGCGCACGGACGGAACATCCGCGAGGTCGACGCCGTGATCATCTCGCACGACCATTCCGACCATATCAGCCACGCGGGCGTATTCCAGCGAAAATACGGCCTTCCGGTCTATGTGACGCCAGCGACGCTTGCTGCCGCGTCGTCACGCTGCCCGCTCGGGAAAATGCATGATGTGCGCCATTTCCGGTCAAGCGACAGGCTGCGGTTCGGCGATGTGCACGTGCACGCGATCTCCACCCCGCACGACGGCGCGGACGGATCGGTCTTCGTCGTCGAGTCGCGCGGGAAACGGCTGGGCATTATGACCGACCTGGGGCATGTCTTTCAAGACCTTATCCACGTCGTCTCTTCGCTCGACGCCGTGTTCCTCGAGAGTAACTACGATCCCGGGATGCTCGCCCACGGCCCCTACCCCGCTTATCTCAAACAGCGCATCAAGGGGCCGCGCGGCCACATCTCGAACGGGGAAGCCGCCGAGGTACTGCGCCGCGCATCCGCCGCGAACCGCCTCCAGTGGGCCTGCCTCGCGCACCTGTCCGAGCAGAACAACCATCCCAACGTGGCGCTCCGGACCCATCGCGAGGTCCTGTCTGAAAAGCTCACGCTCCACGTTGCCCACCGGTATCGGGCAACAGACATTCTCCCGGTCCTCTAATGCCGTTCTGATCATTCTCAGTCGCAGATAAACGCAAGATTCACCCTACTCCACTTTTACCATGAAATCGAAAAGCAGGACGTTCCCTCCGCGCTCGACCTGGCTGAAGATCTTGTATGTCCCCTTGTCGGGAAAAACAACAACGGCCTCTACTTTCGGCCCGAACTTTTCGGGTGACATGGAATGATCGCCTTCGTGATGGCGGTGGCTCTCTCCCGGGACCAGTCCATGGGTATGGATAAACCGGCCGAGGTCCGCTGCAACGACCGCAAGATGCATGGGCGCGCCCAAATAGGGCTGAAGGTCGGCAACCGGCTTTCCGTCTTTTTCGATGAGATAGGAAAGGGTCGTTTCCTCACCTGCCTCGATTCTCGGTGAGACCGCAAGCGAGACCCGATATCGCCCGAAATTTTTTCTTCGGGCGAAATCAAAGCTCGGCTCGCCCATGACAGGCCCGCCTGAAACGCTGATCTTCGCCGTTTTGCTATACAGGCCGTCTTGTGTTGCAAAGTCTATCCCGACAAGATAGATACCCGCCCTGGGAAAGGTATAGCAGAGAGGGAACGTCGCGGTATCCAGCATCTCCTCGTGAAGCATGCCCAGGTCCTCGGGATGGATATGGGCGAAAACACTCAGGTCCTTTCCGACGATAACGGCATGGAGCACGCGCTCATGATGGGCTATCAACCCTTGAAGCGGCCTGCCTTTCCCATTTTCAAAACGGACCGTGAGCGAAATCGGCGTGCCTGCGGTGATGTCAACGGGATTTGTTTCAAGATGCATGACAACAGGCTCGGCTCCCGCCCTCTCATGACGCTCGTGAGCTTCATGTTCTTGACTTGCATGACCGCTCCCGGCTTGAGCATGCTCGGCGTGTGAAAAGTGGCGCGCCGGGACTTCATGTCTGAGCAGGGCGGCGCAAAGCAACACCCCCGCCATAAGGATCGCCTCAATTCTCATGCTCCGCATAAATCGTGGCGCGATCCCATGCTCGTCCCGCCTGCTTCGATCACGCGCGGCAAATTTTCCAATAAGACGGTTAATAAAGAACCTGCGGCCCCCCGGAGAGACACCGGCCCATTCCTGCAAAAGGGGAACGCTGATGTAACGGTGGTAAGCGCCGAATTGGATAAG
Source organism: Nitrospirota bacterium (assembly GCA_036391375.1). GTDB lineage: Bacteria > Nitrospirota > UBA9217 > UBA9217 > UBA9217 > DASWAB01. Next base: position 1,611 of record DASWAB010000038.1, on the reverse strand, counting down.
AAGGATGAATAAAACGATCTTTGCTAAAACCGTCAGGCCGTAGGAAGCCTTCACGAATGCCGGGAAACTGCCGACATACGACCAAGCATTGTAGAGAGAAGTGATCGCTATTGTTCCGGCCGCGACTCCCGCAATACGCGAAAATCTGCGCACGACCCCGGCAACAAGCGCTCGATCATTCTGCTTCACTGTTGCCGGCAGGACCACGACGGAAAGCAGAAAGAGGCCCCCTCCCCATGCCGACGCGCCGAGAAGATGAAGAAAATCCACCGACTCCGCGATACTGAAGTCCCCGGCATCCGCTGCATGTCCTGTTGCGCTTTCGGTCATCAAGATGATAAGCCCGAAGGCGAGCATGACGAATAAAACGCCGCGCGAATCACGGTAGTTCGCACCGGCACGCATGATAATGGTTAAGAGAATAAGGGCAGCGATGCGGACGAGCCACATCCGCCCGAAGTGGGTCTTCAGAACAACCGCCGGAAGCAGAGGGAAAACCGTTGCGAGCGGCCTGCCGCTCATTTCCAATGCGCCCACCAGAAGATCGGCGATACTGCATGCAATGATTGCGAAGAGGCCGATGCCGAACAGGCACCAGAGGCGGGCGAGAAGTTCCTGACGATAGGAAACTTCGTCGCCGGACGAATCGAGGACCCAAAGGCGGCACACGAGGGCGCCGATGCAGCAGGTCAGAAAAAAAAGCTCAAGCCATGCGGGAACGATGTGCAGCATTTCAGCCACCGCTCGTTCATCTCCTTATTTAATGATGAATGTAAAGTCTCCCCTGGTCCGGTGCGTGTCCCTTGCCACGACATCCCAGAGCACGCGATAGGTGCCGGGAGGAAGCGGTGGCAGGCTTACCTCAAGGAGCGTCGGGTCGGCGGGGTCCACGCGTCCATCGCCCTTATCCACCTTTTTGCCGGCCGCATCCTGCACGACGATCGCGCTGAAGAGCGGCTCGAGTTCGCTGTCGAACCAGACGCGGACGCGGCCAGGGGCCGCGGCGATGGTCGAGCCCACCCTGGGATCGGCGTGGTCTGGATATGCATGAGCGAATAAATACCCCGGCGCAGCGCACAGGCAGAACAGAAACAGGATCGCGGCGGCTTCCCGGACATCGGAAGACCGTCTGACGTTCTTCACGGAAATAGCGGCCTCCCTATGCCCTTCGGAAACAGGTCATCGATAAAGAGATGAAGCAGGACGAAGATCCCGGTGTCCGCTCCCGAACGAGAGTTCGTAGGAACCTCGGCTGCGACACCCAGCTCGGTATACTTGCCGATCCAGGCGATCCCGGGGTTCACGGTTGAGCTCGTCTGATTTTTGCAGTCCGCGTTCAGGCATGTCTGGTTGGGAAATTCCACGACGGCGACCATCCGGTTAAAGGGTGCGCCCAGGCCGATGTCTTTTACTGCGGACTGGAGGTACATAAGGCTGTACTGGAGCGTGAACGACCAGGTCAGAAAAGTAGGGTTTCTAACTCCGTCCAAGGTTTTTTGCGAGGGAAAACTGTAGCCGGCCACTCCGGTCACGGCAAAGGGCCTCAGAAAGCTCGTTGATTCAAACAGATCACCGAACCCTTTCCCGAAAAAGAAAGCCGGCGTTATCGTT
>DASWAB010000037.1:0-3767 GCA_036391375.1 Nitrospirota bacterium | reverse complement strand
CTTAATAGCGGTAGTGCTCCGACTTGTACGGACCTTCCTTTGACACGCCGATATAGGCGGCCTGCTGATCGGTCAGCGTCGTCAGCTGCGCGTTCAGTTTTTTCAGTTGCAGGCGCGCGACCTTTTCGTCAAGGCGCTTCGGCAGCGTGTACACGCCCACCGGGTACTTGTCGGTCCGCGTGAACAGTTCGATCTGGGCGATGGTCTGATTGGCGAAGGACGAGGACATCACGTAGCTCGGGTGGCCGGTGGCGCAGCCGAGGTTCACCAGACGGCCCTTTGCCAAGAGGATGATGCGGTTGCCGCTCGGCATAATGATGTGATCGACCTGCGGCTTGATCTCCTCCCACGGGTATTTCTCCAGCGAGGCGACGTTGATCTCGGAGTCGAAGTGGCCAATGTTGCAGACGATCGCCTCGTCCTTCATCTTCAGCAGGTGCTGGTGGTCGATGACGTGGTAGTTCCCGGTGGCCGTGACGAAAATGTCGGCCTTGTCGCAGGCGTAGTCCATGGTCACCACGCGGTAGCCCTCCATCGCCGCCTGCAATGCGCAGATCGGGTCGATCTCGGTGATCCAGACCTGGGCGGACAACGCGCGGAGCGCCTGGGCGGAGCCTTTGCCCACGTCGCCGTAGCCGCAGACCACGGCGATCTTGCCCGCGATCATTACGTCGGTGGCGCGCTTGATGCCGTCCACCAGCGATTCGCGGCAGCCGTAGAGGTTGTCGAACTTCGATTTCGTGACCGAGTCATTGACGTTGATCGCCGGGATCTTGAGTTCGCTTTTCTCGTGCATCTGGTAGAGACGGTGCACGCCGGTGGTGGTTTCCTCGGTCACGCCCCTGATCTTCGCCAGGCGCGTCGAGTACCACTTCGGGTCCTGCTTCAGCTTTGCCTTGATGGCGGCAAACAGCACCGTCGCTTCCTCGCTGTCCGGCTTATCGATCGCCGAGATGTCTTTTTCGGCCTTGCTGCCGAGGTGCAGGAGCAGCGTGGCGTCGCCGCCATCGTCGAGGATCATGTTCGAGTAGCCGCCGTCCGGCCATTCGAAGATGCGGTGGGTGTAGTCCCAGTAGTCGGTAAGCGATTCGCCTTTGACGGCGAACACGGCGATGCCGTCCCTGGCAATAGCGGCGGCAGCGTGGTCCTGAGTGGAGAAGATGTTGCACGAGGCCCAGCGGACTTGCGCGCCAAGCGCCTTGAGCGTCTCAATCAGCACGGCGGTCTGGATGGTCATGTGCAGCGAACCGGTGATGCGCGCGCCTTTGAGCGGCTGGCTCTTGGCGTATTCCTCGCGGATGGCCATGAGACCCGGCATCTCGGTCTCGGCGATCCTGATCTCTTTGCGGCCCCAGTCGGCGAGGCCCAGGTCGGCGACAACGTAATCTTTCGTAGACATAAAGCTCCTCCCATTCAGTGTTTGAATGGGCGCCGTTGCTGCATGTGAACCACCCCTTCGAGCCTGACAGAACCACCTTGCGGCGACTGCTGCAGCGCCCCTCGACGGGGTTGGTTGATGACACAGAATGCTGAGGGCAGCCACACTGGGCTGCCCCCATAACTTGATCTTGAAGATGCGTTATCGGACCTGGTTTCTCATTCCGCGCTCCGCATTCCGCACTCTCATTAGAGCCTCGCGTCTTTCCTGAGCTTCGCGGCTTTGTCCGTCTTTTCCCAGGTAAACTCCGGCTCGGTCCTCCCGAAGTGGCCGTAGGCCGCGGTTTTCCGGTAGATCGGCCGCCTGAGCTTCAGCGTCTTGATGATGCCCTTGGGAGTCATGTCAAAATTTTTTCTGATGATACCGACCAGGGTGTCGTGGTCGGTAGTGCCGGTCCCGAAATCATCCACATGGATCGAAACCGGTTCGGGAACGCCGATAGCGTACGCAAGCTGCACCTCACACTCGGTTGCGATGCCGGCCGCGACAATATTCTTCGCAATATAGCGCGCCATGTAGGACGCGGAGCGGTCCACCTTCGACGGGTCCTTGCCCGAGAAGCATCCGCCGCCGTGGCTTCCCACGCCGCCATAGGTGTCCACGATGATCTTGCGGCCCGTGAGGCCCGTATCGCCCATGGGGCCTCCGGTCACGAACCGCCCGGTGGGGTTGATGTGATAGACAATGGTTTTTTCATCCAGGAGCTTCTTGGGGAGCACCGGGACGATCACTTTTTCGATGATGTCCTTGCGCAGTTTTTTGAGTTCCACATCGGGGCTGTGCTGGGAAGAGACCACGACCGTATGCAATCGATAGGGTTTCCCGTCGCGGTATTCGATGGTCACCTGAGACTTGCCGTCCGGCCTCAGATAGGGCAGAATCTCTTTCTTCCTCACCTCGGTAAGCCGTCGGGTGAGTTTGTGGGCCAGCATGATCGTCATCGGCATGAGCTCAGACGTCTCGTCGCAGGCGTAGCCGAACATGAGGCCCTGGTCCCCGGCGCCGCCCGTGTCAACGCCCATGGCGATATCGGGCGACTGCGAATGGACCGAGGTTATGACCGCGCACGTCTCCGCGTCAAAACCGTACTTGGCCCGCACGTAACCGATCTCCTTGATGGTCTGGCGGACGATGTCGGGAATTTCCACATATCCCTTGGTGGTGATCTCGCCGGCCACCATGGCGAGGCCGGTGGTCAGGAGCGTTTCGCACGCGACCCGGCTCATCGGGTCCTGCGCAAGCAGCGCGTCGAGGACCGCGTCCGAAATCTGGTCGGCTATCTTGTCGGGGTGCCCTTCGGTAACCGACTCGGAAGTAAAAAGATAATTCCTGCTGCAACTGTCCATCTGATCTCCTTCCGGCCTTTCAAGCGATACAAAGACCACGAAAATTTCGTTTTTATAGCATAGCCACAGTATTTGTCAAGCAAAAATTAGATCATTAAACATGTAGACAATACCTTAACCGGAAGGCTTTTTCAACAGGTTTTTTACCGGAAGGAAAACGGAAGGGGCGATCAGACCGCGGGCCGCTGTCCGGCGACGCACCCTCCCCCTATTTCATGTCCTCCGCCGTCTCTTTGAACAACTGCACGGGATCGAACGGCAGAAGCACGGCGTTGAAATTCACCACGCCGGCCGGGGGCTGGAGATAACGCAGCTCGAACGTTGCAGAACCCTTCGGCGGGATGACAACGCCATGTTCCTGAAGGTATTTTGTTTTCAGCTCCTGGATATTGGCGCCCCGCTTCGCCAAGATATCATAATCTCTGCGCGTGTAAAGCTGCTTGCCGTTCAATAACCTGATCCTGCCCAGCGAAGCCCCATGGGCGTCATAGACATCGACGGCAACATACCAGGCTGGTCTCGGCCTTTCCCAGGAATTTTCGACAACGCCGCTGATCAGCAAATCTCCGGCTGCGTCCCAGGAACCTGTCGCTCTCGTGATCAGCATGCCCTCTGTCGTATAGATTTCGGGCGTCGTCTCCCTGCCCTTCTGCGAGCCTGATTGCAGATAGGCAAAGACACCGTATCCCGCGATGCCGATGACTATGAGCGCGGCGACAAGGACCATGAACATTTTCCCGGTGCGGGAAGGAGCAGCAGGAGCCGGCTGTTTCACGGCTTCGAACGCAGGGCGAGGCGCAGGACGGACCGGCGCTTTCTTCTCCGCCTGCGGGACCGCCGAAGCAGGCCGGGGCGTTACCGGGGCCGCTCGCCGGGCGGTATCGGATTTCGGTTCAACCGTTGTCTTGACCTCCGCTTTTGACGGCCCCGGCGCTGGTTTCTGTTCCAACTTCGGCACGGGTGCCGGCTCTGTTTTCGGCTCT
>DASWAB010000036.1:0-2344 GCA_036391375.1 Nitrospirota bacterium | reverse complement strand
CACGAGTTCCACGGAGATCGACCTCTTCCGCGACGTCTATCCCGACCGGTTTCTGTCCATGGGCATCGCCGAGCAGAACATGCTTTCCTTTGCGGCGGGCCTCGCGCGGGAGGGCTTCATTCCGTTCGTGCATACGTTCGCGGTCTTTATCTATAGAAGAGCATACGACCAGATCGCCATGTCCGTGTCGTACTCCAATCTGCCTGTTCGGATGATCGGGTTTCTCCCCGGCATCACCACGCCGGGCGGCGCGACCCATCAGGCCATCGAGGACGTGGCCGTGATGCGGGCGCTCCCGAACATGGCAATTCTCGAGTGCGGGGACGCGACGGAGGTGGAATCGGTCCTCGACGTGATCGACAGGATCAACGGGCCGGTGTATGTGCGGATGCTCCGCGGCGAGATACCGCGGCTCTTCGACTCGCCGATGGAGTTCGGCAAGGCGCGCGTTCTTTCCGAAGGAAAGGATATCGTCATCCTCTCAAGCGGGATCATGACCGAAGAGGCGATGCGCGCTGTCCGCGTCCTTCGGGACCGCGGCGTTTCCATCCAGCACATGCATATCTCAACGCTCAAGCCTTTTAACGGCGAAACGGTGATGAATGCTATCGCTGCATCGCGTTACGGCGTCATTACCATGGAAAACCACACCATCATAGGCGGACTCGGCTCCGTCATCGCGGAAAAGATGGCGGAGACCGGCACGGACAGGAAGCTTGTGCGCATCGGCCTCAGGGACGCCTATGCCCACGGAGCAAGCAAACAATACCTCCTGAAAAAATACGGCATGGATGCCATGGCGTTGATCCGCGAGGCTGGGTCGCTGGCGGGGGAAAAATTCAGCATTTCAGAAGATGAGCTAAGCGCCGCTTTTGTGGCGTCGGTGCACAGCACTGCAAAGGCGGAGGCGCTGTGACCCGGCCGGGCCGGACCTGAGGCGTCAGAACATCCCGTCGCATATTCCTCTCAACCTTGACGCAGGCCGCGAATGCCTGTATCATGAAATTATGCCTGTTGCGCTTCTCACTATCTACCTTATCATAAGCGGGATCGGGTATTGGTTCAGGTATCTGAATCTTTCCTATCTGAAGGTCCACGGACGGACCGTGCCGCCTGAATTCGAAGGGGTGGTCGAGCCCGCGCTTTTGGGGAAGATATCCGATTATACGATCGAGAACAGCCGGGCGGGCCTTGTGGAGTCGGTCGCCGGCAATATCCTCGTCATTCTTTTCCTGTTCGGAGGCCTTCTCGGGGCATACGACCGGTGGGCATCATCCCTGACCCATTCGTTTATTTGGGGCGGGGTCCTCTTTTTTCTTCTCCTGATTTATGCCCAAACCTTTATCGACATCCCCTTTAGTCTTTACAGAAATTTCCGGATCGAAAACCGGTACGGATTCAATACCATGACCGTCCGTCTCTGGATTACTGACTTTGTCAAATCGATCGCTCTTTCGACGGTCCTGGGCTCCGTGGCGGTCATGGCCGCGCTTGCCATTGTCCAGTCGAGTCCTCACTGGTGGTGGCTCTGGGTCTGGGCCTTTTTTCTGGTCTTCGGCGTTTTTATCATGTATATCTCGCCGTATGTGATCGAGCCGCTTTTTTTCAAGTTCGAACCCGTGAAGGCGGAAGGGCTGGAGGACGGCATTCGCGCCCTCATGGAACGGGCCGGGCTCAAGGTGAGCCGCGTGTTCCAGGTCGATGCCTCCCGAAGGAGCCGCCACTCGAACGCCTACTTTACCGGCATCGGCAGGGTCAAACGGATCGTCCTCTTCGACACCCTGATCGGGCAGATGACCAGGGATGAAATTCTCGCCGTCCTCGCCCATGAGGTCGGGCATTGGAAGAAGCGGCACGTGCTGAAACGCATCATCGTGAGCGAGACGGCGGCGTTTTGCGGTTTGTTCCTTGCTTATCGCCTGCTTTCCTGGGGCGGTTTGCCGGGCCTGATCGGCCTTGACGATGCTTCATTTTACGCTCGGGTCATTGTCCTGGGATTTGCAGGCTCTCTTGCCATGTTCCCGCTCACGCCGCTGTCCTCGTTTTGGTCGCGGAGACACGAGCGCGAGGCCGACCGGTTCGCCGCCGAGCTGACAGGGAGGACGGACGCCATGGCCTCGGCCCTCATAAAGCTTTCGCGCGAGAACCTTTCCAACCTCCATCCCCATCCACTTTATGCGAAGTTTTACTACTCCCACCCTCCGGTGGTGGAGAGGATCAGAACTCTCAGAGGACAGAAGTCAGATGACAGATGACAGATGACAGATGACAGAAAAAACATAAATACACAGTCTGTTCTTTGAATATCTGACATCTGAGCGTCTGTCTTCTTTCTTCTGCTTTT
>DASWAB010000035.1:0-2679 GCA_036391375.1 Nitrospirota bacterium | reverse complement strand
TTTATCCAGAAGCAGGTTGATGCTCTCCGGCGCGTCATGGCTGATCATCATAAACTTCGCGAGCTTGAGGATATGGTCTCAGGGTTCGATGGTCTGCCGCTTGATCAGAAAAAGGACCGCATACGAAAAGTATCTCGCCTGATCGATGCGCTTGAATCGGTCGGACAGGCGTCATCCCCCGTCTCAGCGCCCCCCCCGGCATCTTCTCGTCCGACGGCTTCGACGGAACCCTCCATTTCTTTGAAGCTTGACACTCTCATTCAATACTGCAAGGGCATCGGGCCGAAACGGGCCGAGATGCTGAAGAAGCTCGGGATTCTGACCGTTGAGGACGCGCTCTGGTACCTTCCCTGGCGGTATGAGGACCGGGGCAACCTCAAAAAGATATCACGGCTCAGCTTCGGCGCTTACGAGACGGTCTGCGGAGACGTTGTTTCCGCGGAGGTCGTCCAGACCAGGCGGCAGCGGGTCAGGATCTTCGAACTGCTGATTACGGACAGGAGCGGGATGCTCGTGGGGTCCTGGTTTAACCAGCCTTTTATGAAGAAAACGTTCAAACCCGGCCAGAAGGTCATTCTCTCGGGCGTCGTCAAATCAAATCCCTACAAGGGTGGCCTGCCGCAAATCGACAACCCGGACTACGAGATCATGGGAGAGGACGAGGCCGACGAATTGATCCATACCGGCAGGACCGTGCCCATCTATCGGGCGACGGCGGGCCTGTCGGTCCGCTTTATCCGCACCATGATGAAAGGCGTTATCGATTCCTGCGCGGGAGCGTTCCCGGAGGCGCTTCCAGACTTCCTTATCAAAAAATACTCCCTCATGTCTGCGGCAGAGGCCTTGTCCGAAGTTCACTTCCCGACGAAGGAAAAGGACATCAGCGTTCTAAACCGCGGCGCCAGCGCGGGACATCGGCGTCTGAGCTTCGAGGAGCTGTTTTCGCTCGAACTGGGGCTTGCGCTCAGGAAGCACGGCGTGACCGTAGAAAAGAAAGGCATATCGTTTCAGCAGATCGGCAAACTCGAGCAGGATCTGAGGAATAATCTTTCATTTAAATTGACGGCCGCACAGGAGCGGGTGATCTCCGAGATAAAGCGCGACATGGCCGCGGACCGGCCCATGAACCGCCTCGTGCAGGGAGACGTGGGCTGCGGCAAAACGGTCGTTGCGCTTATCGCCTCGCTCATGGCGGTGGAAAACGGATATCAGGCATGCATTATGGCGCCCACGGAAATATTAGCTGAACAACATTATAAAAATATTTCCGCGATGGCCCTGCCGCTCGGCGTTTCCGTCAGGTCGCTTACGGGACGCATCAAAAAGAAGGAAAAAGAGGCGCTGCTCGCCGAGATCGGATCCGGGACCGCCCGTATCGTGGTCGGCACCCACGCGCTTATCGAGGAAAACGTGAAGTTCGAGCGCCTGGGCCTTGCCGTCATCGACGAGCAGCACCGCTTCGGCGTGATGCAGCGCTCAACGCTCACGTCAAAGGGGTACGAACCCGATGTGCTGATCATGACCGCGACGCCGATCCCCCGCACGCTCGCGCTCACGGTCTACGGCGACCTCGACGTGTCCGTGATCGATGAAATGCCGCCGGGCAGGAGCCCCGTTGTCACGAAACTCACTTTCGAGTCCCGCCGCGGCGAGGCATACCGGTTCATCGAGAGTGAGCTCAGGAAAGGCAGGCAGGCCTACGTGGTCTATCCGCTCGTGGAGGAAACCGAAAAGAGCGATCTCAAGGCGGCGACCGAGATGGCGGGACATTTGCAAAAAAGTATTTTCCCGGGCTGGAAGATCGGTTTGCTTCACGGCCGGATGAAAGGGGGCGAGAAGGAGGCCGTCATGGCTTCCTTCAAGGCCGGGGAGACGCATGTCCTCGTTTCGACCACGGTGATTGAGGTCGGCGTGGACGTGCCGAACGCGACGGTGATGGTCATCGAACATCCCGAACGGTTCGGCCTAGCCCAGCTCCATCAGCTCCGCGGCAGGGTCGGCAGGGGCGGCCATCAATCCTTCTGCATCCTGATGGGGCCGCGCATGTTCGCCCCCGAGGCGCGGGAGCGCCTGACCGCCTTCAGCCGCACGAACGACGGGTTCAGGATCGCCGAGGAGGACCTCCGGCTGCGCGGTCCGGGCGAGTTTTTCGGGACGCGCCAGTCGGGCCTTCCGGACCTGCGCGCGGCCAACATCATCCGGGACGCGGACCTGCTTGAACAGGCCCGGGCCGAGGCCTTCGCAATCATCCGGCAGGACCCGGAACTCGCGCAGTTTTCGCTTCTCCGCGACCTGCTTCGCAGAAAATGGCAGGGGAGGCTCGGGCTCATCGGAGTCGGTTGATATTTTAGCGATATTCTGATAGAGTACGAACAGGGTCAAGGGGCAAGTCGCAGGGGGCAAGGAACTCCAGGACAGAAACACCCGATGCTGTAACCTTGACCCATGACCTTTTATAAGGAGTTCCAATGACTATCTGGGAAAAAGCGGTTGTGAACATCCAAAAGGGGACGCAAAAAGTCGCCGCAGGGGCCGCGATGTTTTCCGAGCGCGTAAAAGCGGAGGTCATCATCGTCCGGCTCAAGATCAGGATGGATGAAGTCAGGGACCGGATCAACGAGCTGTATCTGGTGATCGGCCGCACGGTGGTGGATCTCGCCAAAAAGAATGACATGCCCG
>DASWAB010000034.1:0-5440 GCA_036391375.1 Nitrospirota bacterium | reverse complement strand
CTCCCGGTTCGCAGGCCCACGAAAGGCCGGAAGAGTCGAAAACCCCGAAGCAGCGGCAGACGCCGGGAAGAGTCGATATACACACGAGGCTTCACAGGGTCTGCAGAGCAGAGCCGCAGAAGCAGGCTGTACTTCCCGGGACGCGCCAATGCTCAACGGAATGTTAAAACCCCGGTTCGGTGGCAACGCCTTTTTTGTTGCTAAAGACACCACCCTACAGCAGCGATGAAAAGCGCATTTTCAGGGGACCCTTCTCCTTCCTGAAAATGGATTTGAACCCCGGCCCTTCCTGCCAAGTCTCAATAAAAAATCGCCGTGCAAGCTCCGGAAAACCTATCAGAACGAAAGGCCATTATCAAGCGATAGCGCCGTCCCGGACACTTTCTGAAATCTTTCGCTCGACAAAGCACAAAAAATATTTTAAACTGGCTCACTATGAACCACTTCATGGACGTAAAAATCTATTACGAAGACACGGATTGCGGCAACGTCGTGTACTACGCCAACTATTTGCGCTTCATGGAGCGCGCGAGGACGGAATACCTTGCGTCCCGCGGCTGCCCGGTCAGGAAATTCATGGATGAGGGCACGATCTTCATGGTCCTTCGCGTCGAGATCGATTACAAGTCCCCGGCCCGGTATGGAGATACGATCGAGATCGAGACCTGGGTGCGGGACGCGACCCGCGCGACGATGATGTTCGAGCACATCATGCGTGAAAAGTCGTCCAGACGCGTCCTCGTGGAATGCAGGGCCAAGGTCGTGTACGTAGACCCGGGCGGCAAACCGAAACGGCTTTCAGCGGAATATGTGGAAAAGATGAAATGACGGCCGTCACCCGCGACAGCATTTCGCTCCGCGGCGCCGGGGTTGTAAGCGTCTTCCAGCCGAACAAAGGCGCCCGTTTCACCCTGGACAGTCTTCTTCTTGCCGACTTCTGCCGCATAAAACCGCATGACCGTGTCCTCGAACCGGGCGCCGGGTCCGGCATCATCTCTCTTCTGCTCGCCCAAAAACATCCCCGTTCCTCCATCGTCGCCGTCGAGGTCCAGCCTGCGGCTGCGAAGCTCTGCCGCGAAAACATCACGGCGAACGGCCTCGATGAGCATATCACGCTGCTTGAGCAGGACATCATGAAACTGAAAAAAATCCTGAAGCCTGCGACGTTCGATGTAATCGTTGCCAATCCGCCCTACACGCGGACAGGCGCGGGAAAACAAAGCCCTCTCCTGGAGCGCCTGCATGCGCGTCATGACCGGCTCGGGGACCTTGCGGCCTGGCTGAACCTTCATCTTTTTCTCAAGAACAAAGGCCGCTTTGTCGTGGTCTTTCCCTGCGACAGGCTTGCCGAGCTTATCACCGGGCTGCGCGTTCGCGGGCTCGAGCCTAAGCGCATGCGACTCGTCCACCCCTACCGGGACAGGCCTTCCTCTCTCATTCTGATCGAAGCGGTAAAATCAGCGGGCGCGGGACTTGAGGTCATGCCGCCTCTCGTTGTTCATGAAACAAACGGCCGCTATACGGAAGAAATGCGCCGGATATATGATCTTCCCTGAACCGAAGGCACAAAAATGCCGCCACAGGACGCCAAGACACGCAGAGATCAATTGGTTACTCTGTGAGCTTTGTGGTCTTTGGGCCTTCGCAGTGAAAATTTTTCCGTTTGGGGTTATGAAGACCTCTCCCGCCCATTTTCAAATACCTGTGATATATTTATAAAAAGCGCATTTTCTCTGTTTCGGTGTACAAGACGTTACACGGAAGGAAAGATGCATCTTTTGGAGGAGACATCATGGCTGAAAAGGCCTATCCGTATATCATCATAGGAGGAGGGCTTGCCGGGGCCTCAGCGGTGGAGGGCATCCGGGAGCGCGACGAAAACGGCGCCATCCTGCAAATCGGCTCTGAAAAACACCTGCCCTATGACCGGCCGCCGCTCTCGAAAAAGCTCTGGTTCGGCAAAAAGAAGGTCGAAGAGATATTTCTCCACGATCAGGCGTTTTATGACCGGAGCGGTGTGGCCCTCCTGCTTGGCTTCGAGGCAGCGTCGCTTGACCCGAAACAAAAGACCGTCACGGTGAGCGGCGGAAAGCAGTATCACTACCAGAAACTTCTCCTCGCCACGGGCGGCGCTCCGAGGACCCTGCCCATCCCCGGCGGCGACCTTGAGGGCATCTGTTATTACCGGTATCTGGACGACTACCTCCGGATACGGAAGGAGGCCGCGGAGGGGAGGTCCGCGGTCGTCATCGGCGGCGGGTTCATCGGGTCCGAAATTGCGGCGGCGCTTGCGATCAACAAAGTGAACGTGACCATGATTTTTCCCGAGCGCTTTCTCGTGAGCAGGATTTTCCCTGAGTCCCTGGGAAAGGCGCTCCTCGACCGGTTCATCGCGCGGGGGATACAGGTCCTCGCCGGCGAGAAGCCCGCGGCCGTTTCGACAAGGGGCAGCCGGTTCACGACCACTACGGCAAGCGGCAGGGAAATAGAATCGGACATGGTGATCGCGGGCATCGGTATCGCGCCCAACCTCGATCTTCCGCGGAAGGCGGGGCTCCAGACAGCGGACGGCGTCATCGTGGACGAATATCTTCGGGCCTCGCTTCCGGACATCTATGCAGCCGGGGACATCGCATTCTTCCCGTATCAGGCCCTCGGGAAGCAGGCGCGCGTCGAGCACTGGGACAACGCCCTCACTCAGGGCAAATGGGCCGGCAGGAACATGGCAGGCGGACAGGAGCCGTATACGCACCTGCCTTATTTTTTCTCGGACCTCTTCGAGTTCGGATATGAGGCGGTCGGCGAGATCGATACGAGGCTCGAGACGTTCGCGGACTGGCGGAAGGAAAACGAGACGGGCGTGATCTATTACCTCAGGGACGGAAAGGTGCGGGGCGCCATGATGTGCAATGTGTGGGATAAGGTCGAGGCGGCGCGGGAGCTGATCCGCAAAGGAGAGCCGATGCCGAAAGAGAGACTGCGCGGGTTGATCCGGTGAATTGCAGCGATACGCTTGCCGCGGAGTTCGCGGCGGGCGGAGTGAAAGAGCGCGGGGAGGAGGCCATCATGAAACTGTCAGAACAAACGGCAAAACCGATCCCAAAAGGAACAACGCCTCTGCCGAAAAAGGAGGCGGAGGGGCTGATGCAGGACGTCCCGGCGTGGACCCTGGGCGAACATGAGATCACGCGGGAATTCCACTTTCTGGATTTTCGCGAGTCCATGGACTTCGTGAACCGCGTGGCGGCTGTCGCGAACGAACAGGACCATCATCCCGATATCGTCATTTCCTATAACAGGGTGCAGTTGACCCTGTCCACGCACAAGATCGGCGGGCTCTCGATGAACGACTTTGTCCTTGCCGCGAAGATCGACCTGCTGCCGCATCCGGGACAGCGCGAGAAAGCCGCATGACGGCTCATCGTGCCGGACAGCGCGATGTTCGGGGCGGACTCAGCGGCAAAGTCGCCCTGGTCACCGGCGCGAGCAAGAGAATAGGGCGTTCCATCGCCATCGCCCTTGCCGAGGAAGGCGTTCATATCGTGGCCCACGACCACCGGGCCTTTGAAACGGAAACGATCAAAGTCTGCGGCGAGGTTGAGGACTGCGGCGCAAAAGCCTGGAACATCGCCGCCGATCTGGAAAAACCGGAGGAATACGAGACGTTGATCGCCCGGGCGCTCCGGTCGGCGGGCTCGCTCGATATCCTGATCAACAACGCCTCAATTTTTCTTCCGAGCACGCTGAGGGACGTCGGATTCGGCGACGTGACGCGCCATCTGCACGTGAACGCGTGGACGCCGTTTGCGCTCTCCCGGGAGTTTTCCCGACTCGTCGCCCGCGGCAAGATCGTCAACCTCCTCGATACGAAGATAACAGGTTACGACGGCGCTCATGTGGCCTATATTTTGAGCAAGCGCATGCTTTCGTTTTTCACGAAGCTCTGCGCTCTGGAATTCGCCCCCGACATCACCGTAAACGGCGTGGCGCCCGGCCTGATCCTTCCGCCGGCCGGAAAGGGCGAAGGCTACCTCGATCAGCTGGCGCAGTCCGTTCCGCTCAAGCGGCACGGCTCACCCGATGATATCGCGGAGGCGGTCATCTATCTGCTTCGAAGCGATTTCGTGACCGGACAGGTCATCTACGTGGACGGCGGACGGCGCCTTGGGGAGGGCGGCAATGGACCGAATCCTGATTAGCGATCTCCTCATCCGCTGCATCATCGGCGTCCGCGACGAAGAACGACGCGACAAGCAGGACGTGCTCATCAATCTTTCGCTCGGCGTGGACCTTCAAAAGGCCGGCAGATCAGACCGGATCGATGATTCCGTGGACTACCGCGCCCTGAACAAACGGATCGCGCGGATGGCGGAAGACTCCCATTTTTATCTTGTGGAGGCGCTGGCCGAGGCCGTGGCCGCTCTCTGTCTTGAAAATCCCCTGGTTCGGGAAGCGCGGGTGCGGATCGAAAAACCGGGAGCGCTCCGGTTCGCGCGGAGCGTAGGAGTCGAGATCACGCGGACGCGGAAGCAGGGGCCATGACACGCGCGTTCATCGGCGCCGGCTCGAACATCGATCCGGAAAGGCACCTGGCCGAGGCGGTCCGCTTGCTTGGCGCCGCAGCGCATATCCGGGCGATATCCACGGTATACCTTACCGCGCCTTTGGACAGGCCGGATCAGCCATCCTATTACAATTGCGTCGTGGAAATAGAAACCGCCCTGCCGCCCCTTGAGCTCAAGGGCGCGGTGCTGCGGCGGATCGAGGCCGAGCTGGGCAGAAGGCGCGGGAAAGACAAATTCGCTTCGCGCCCGATCGACCTTGACCTGGTTCTCTATGGCGATGTCACGATGGCGGAAGAGGAGCTCACGCTCCCCGACCCGGAGATCCTTCGCCGGCCTTTTCTGGCCGTGCCGCTCGCGGAACTGGCGCCGGAGCTTACCCTGCCCGGTTCAAAGCTCACCCTATCGGAAATCGCGTCAAGGATGCAGCAAAGCGGCATGACGCCGCTCGCGGCATACAGTGATCGACTGAAAAGGGGGATTCACACATGAACGAGGAAAAAGCGGAAAAGCTGATCCGGGAACTGCTGATCGAACTGGGCGAGGACCCGGACCGGGAAGGCCTTATCAAAACGCCGAAACGGATGGCTCAGGCCCTGCGCTATCTGACGTCGGGGTACGGGGCCGACGTCGAAAAGCTGATCAACAACGCCTGTTTCGCGCAGGAAACGACCAGCATGGTCATCGTCCGGGACATCGAACTCTACAGTTTGTGCGAACACCACATGCTCCCCTTTTTCGGCCGGTGTCACATCGGCTATATTCCCCGGGGCAGGGTCTTCGGGGTGAGCAAACTCGCCCGGCTCGTGGACATGTACGCAAGGAGGCTCCAGATCCAGGAACGGCTGACCGAACAGATTGCGTATGCGATCAAGGAC
>DASWAB010000033.1:0-2863 GCA_036391375.1 Nitrospirota bacterium | reverse complement strand
GCCTTTGCCACGGTGTCCACGGCCTGGCGCGTCAGGAGCATGCCGGTTTTGACCGCGCCGGGCCTGATGTCGGAAAGAAGCGCTTCAAGCTGTTTCGAAAGGATTGCCGGCGGCACCGGCTCCGCGCCGAAAACACCCCGGCTGTTCTGAACGGTAAGCGCAGCGGGGACCGCCATGCCGAAGGCGCCGAGCGCCTGAAAGATCTTGAGGTCGAGCTGGATCCCCGCTCCGCCGGAAGGGTCCGAGCCTGCTATGGAAAGGATTTTTACTCTCGGTGCGGAGTGCGGGATGCGGAGTGGGGAATGAAGAATACTTTTACGTCTCACGCTTCATCCTTTCCTAATAACGTCTCGCCTCATCATTCCAGCTTGAGATGAATCAACTCCAGCGGGTCTACTCGCGCGCCCTGGATGCGGACCCCCCAGTGCAGATGCGGCCCGGTTGCGCGGCCGGTGGCGCCGACGAGCGCAATGACATCTCCTTTTTTGACCTTTTGTCCTTTTTTGACGATGATCTTTGAGAGATGAAAAAACATGGTGTAGATGCCCTGTCCGTGGTCAAGTATCAACGCATTGCCTGCGAAAAACTGGGCGTCGATGAGCGCCACAACCGCGTCATTCGGCGCCTTGATCGGATCCCCCTTTTCCCCGGCAACGTCGATGCCGGTATGGGGGCTCTTCGGGACTTTGTTGATGATCCTCCTGACGCCGAACGGAGTAATGATTTCCCCCTCCAGGGGATTGATGAAATCGCCCGTCCACGAACGCTCATGCTCATTCGGCCAGATGGCAGCCATTCTCTTCTGCTCGCGCTCCACGCGCGCCTCGTTCCGGGGAGAAAGCTCCACCATGCGTTTCGGAAGGGTCAGTTGCTGTACCTCGTACTCCTTCTTGACGACCTCCACCGCTCGCTTGAGCTCAGCGCCGTTTATGGAAATGCCGAGATTATATGTCCCCGGCCCCGTAAAGTAGTCAATGGCCGCGATTGCCTTGAACGAATCTTTTGACGGATTGAAATAGAGTTTATTTCCGTTGAACGTGCCCGCCACCGGGCCTGCCGCGTTCTTGACCGTCACCACCATGATATCGCCCGGTCCGGGCGCTGCCGGTTCGATAATAATCTCCGGTTGCATCGTCGTTTCGGCACGAGCAAGCAACGGCAGACCGAGAAGAAACAAAATGAGGCTGAAAGTTTTCATCATATTTCGCATTTGATTATCCCTGTTTTGTCTTCACCCTCTCCTCCCCCTGGGGAGAAGAATTTTTCGTCCGCACTTCGCATTTCTTCGGCCTTTTTACTTCTCTTTTCTGGCTTCTGTCCTTTTCAGATATTGACTTACCCCCTTCATGGAGCAGAACTCGCCGCACATGGTGCAGACATCGGAGTCCTTGGGCATGCGCGACTCGCGCAGTTTTCGCGCCCGTTCGGGGTTGACCGAAAGTTCAATCTGTCCTTTCCAGTCGAGCGCTTTTCTCCGCCGCGACATCTCCTTGTCCCATTCCATCGCGCCCGGAATCCCCTTGGCGATGTCCGCCGCGTGGGCCGCGATACGCGATGCGATCACGCCCTCGCGCACGTCTTCGAGGTCGGGCAGGCGCAGGTGCTCGGACGGCGTCACATAGCAGAGAAAATCCGCGCCTGCCGCGCCTGCAATCGCGCCGCCGATGGCCGAGGTGATGTGATCGTACCCCGGCGCCACGTCCGTCACGAGGGGCCCCAGCACGTAGAACGGAGCGCCCTTGCACAGTTCTTTCTGGATTTTGATGTTCGTCTCGACCTGGTTGATCGGCACGTGGCCGGGGCCTTCGATCATCACCTGCACCCCGGCCTCCATGGCAATGTCCCGCAGTTCGCCCAAAGTGATCAACTCCTCGATCTGCGCCCGGTCCGTTGCGTCGGCGAGGCAGCCGGGCCGCATGCCGTCGCCCAGAGAAAGCGTCACATCGTACTTTTTCGCGATCTCGATCAGGCGGTCGTACTGCGCGTAGAGCGGGTTTTCGGCGTCGTTGCAGACGATCCACTCGAGGTGAAACGCGCCGCCGCGGCTTACCACGTCCATGATCCTGCCCTGGCGCCTGAGCCGCGCCACGCTTTCCCTGGTCACGCCGCAGTGCACGGTCACGAAGTCGACCCCTTCCTCCGCCTGTTCCTCGATCACGCGAAACAGCAGGTCAGGGTCCATCTGCACGATCGATTTCCCCTGCTCCACGGTCTCTACAGCCGCCTGATAGATCGGCACCGTGCCGATGGCGACCGTCGATTGTTTCAGGATCTCCTTGCGGATCCCCGTGATCGGCCCGCCGGTCGAGAGGTCCATGACCGCATCGGCTCCCGCGGAGATCGCTGCCTTGAGTTTCTCGATCTCGTCGGCAATGGACATCTGGTCCTTGGACGTGCCGATGTTGGCGTTGATCTTTGTCCGCAGCCCCTTTCCGACGCCGAGCGGGGTGATGGAGGTATGGCGCGCGTTACGCGTGATGACGATGGTCCCCTCGGCCACGCCTTGCATAATGCGTTCAACGCCGGCCCCCTCGGCCCGTGCCACGGCCTTCATTTCGGGAGTGCTGTTTCCTTTTCGCGCTTCAAGAATTTGTGTCATGTTCGTCCTCACTGCCCCTGCTGTTTACCGGCGAGGGCGCGCTGTATTAAGTCATTTAACGCGGATGACGCCTGTTTGATATCATCGGCTGCGAAGATAGCTGATATTAAGGATATACCATATGCTCCTGACTGAAAAATGCTGTTTAAATTCCCACTTTTTATCCCACCGAGCCCAAAAATTGGGATAGATACCACTTTTTTTACATGTATCAATGACTTCAATCCCACCGGATTTCCATATCGCATTTTGGACAACGTATGA
>DASWAB010000032.1:0-3569 GCA_036391375.1 Nitrospirota bacterium | reverse complement strand
TTCTCGTCCTTGGCGATGCTGCCGAGGATGATCATATCCACCGTCTTTTTCAGCGGTGTCTCGCGCCATCCCTTGGTGGTCGCCCGTTCAATCGACAGCTTCGCGCGCTTCATGTCCGCTTGGAGCGTCTTGGACGGCACCTCGCGGAAACAGGCATATTTGAAGAGCTGCGCCCCCACGGCCGTCTCGGCCTGTGAGACGGCGTCCTTCAAGTCCGCGTTCGGTGTGTTCCCGACGAAGCGGTAGATGCCCGTCCGGATCTGCCGGGGCGCCGTGGGATAAAAATAGCGCTGGACATTGACCTCGCCTTCCAGGACAATTGATGTTTTCCACGTCTCCGGGATGTAGCCGGGGGCGGAGAGCGAAAGCGACGCCTTCGTTCCCGGCTCGCCGTCGTAGGTGTAGGTGAGAGAGCCTTTGGCATCGGTCTTGCCCGCGTCTTTATTGTTGACGCTCACCGCAACCCCGGCGATGCCGCTCGTCTGGCCGTACTCTTCCATGAGCGCGCTGATAACGACTGTTACGCGCTTGCTGAGCGCGACCTCTATTTTCTGGCCCGGCTCCACCGCCGCGGTCCTGCGCCACGCGCTGTAGCCGGATTTGGTCACCGCAAGGTCCAGCCCGGCCCTGGGGAGGTCCGTATATTCATATTCGAACACACCCTGCGGATCGGTCTTTCCCGCCTCCTTGCCCGCGGCCTTCACGACCGCATCCGGCACCGGCGCGCCCTTCTCGGTAACGACGAGGGTGACGTACCGCGTCGAAACAAGGTCCGCGTCGAAGGAATAGGTATCGACGGCCCCGGACTTGGGCAGCTTCATGAGAAAGGCGTTCTTCCAGGGCTTGATGCGATAGCCTGTCAGCTCCTTGGAAACAACGACCTCCACCTCGGCGCCGGGCTTCTTCTTGATGGTTTTGGACAAGACCCCGTCCGCGCCGGTAAGCCCGAGTTCTTCCTTGTCCACGGTCACCCTGGCCTGCGCCACGGGCTGGCCGCCCATGCGGGCCTTCACCCTGAGGTCAAGTTTTTCTCCGCCGCAGGCAAAAAGGAAAGACGCCGCGGCCGCAATAAGAATCGTCCCTACCACGCGCTTCGTTGTCATAGCGGAGGCCTCCTCAAGAGAACTCATTGATTTGGAAAACAAAGACTGCAAGCGTCGCCGCCCTGCGTCACATCGTCGGCGGCTGGATGTTCACTTCGCCGGGATTCACGATCTTGTCTTCGTCGGACTTCGAGCCCTCAATGCTCTTCCGCTTGCCCTCGGCGATCTTCTTCAGCTTGAACTCGACCTTCTTGCTGCCGAATCTGGTCACTTCAACGGATTGGGTCTCGGTCATAAAGCCGATCCTGCTGGCCTCCACCTTGTACGCGCCGGGGATGATGTAGTCCTTAACGGACACGTACTTTCCCTCCGCGTCCACGACCACGGCCTGGGACGCCTTTTCAAGCGTTGTCGTGGTGTTGATCATGTTCACCACCGTGCCCTGCGGCCCCTCTTTTGCAAGGGGGATGGGCTGCAGATTCGCGTCCAGAAGCTGGACCGTCCCGTAAATCTTCGGCGAGCACGCTCCCAGGATGAGCGCAATTACGGCAAACAGCATGGTCTTTGCAGTATTCATAAACACCTCCCTGCCCGTGACGTGGGTGTATCGTACAGCGGACACTTCTCTAGTTGATGTGATCCGGATTACAATAAAAAACCGCCAAATTGTACGCTGGCACTGCGTCTTTGGCGGCTCGACTAGCATATAAAACAGCGATAACCTTCCCGCGCCTGAAAACAGGTTAAGGTACTGTTTTATTTAGCTTCGGGGCTCTGCGCCCTCCGGTTTCCCGGGGTTTGCTCTGAGCAAAGTTTTTTGTCGAATGACCATCCGGTCATCGCAGCTACAACTTTATCATTAGATCGGCAGCTTGTCAAGAGAACGAACGGGTTACAAAGAAGCCATAAAGATATTGCAGATCATTGCAAAATTCATTATTATAGAGCAGCGTTTTTGCGCTTTTGGGGAGGGTTTCCATGGGCGTTCTCGATACGATCGGCAATACGCCGCTGGCGCGGCTGGACAGGATCAATCCCAATCCGAAGGTACGGCTCTTTGCGAAGCTTGAGGGGAACAACCCGGGCGGGTCCATAAAGGACCGCATCGCATATTTCATGGTCGAGTCAGCCGAGGAGCAGGGAAGGCTCAAGCCCGGCTCCACGATTCTCGAAGCGACCTCGGGAAACACGGGCATCGGGCTCGCTATGGTCGGAACCGCGAAAGGGTACAAGGTGAAGCTCGTGATGCCGGCATGCGTGAGCCTTGAGCGGCGCAAAGTGCTCGAGGCGTTCGGGGCCGAGCTTATTTTGAGCCCGGGCAACGAAGGGACCGACGGCGCGATCAGGCTGGCGCACAAGGTCTTTGAGGAGCGCCGAAACGGCTACTTCATGCCGAACCAGTTCGATAACGAGGCGAACGTCAGAGCGCACTACGAGACCACCGGCAAAGAGGTTTACGAGCAGACGAAAGGCGGGGTGAGCGTCTTTGTCGCGGGCATGGGCACCACGGGAACGCTGATGGGCGCGGGCAGGAGGCTTAAAAAATACGACAGCTCGATCACGATCCTCGGCGTGGAACCGAATCTCGGCCACAAGATCCAGGGCCTCAAGAACATGACCGAGGCCATCGTTCCGAGAATCTTCGACCCGAAGGCCCTCGATGAAAAATGGAACGTTGCCGACGATGACGCGTTCACTACCACGCGAAGACTCGCGCTCGAGGAAGGCCTCTTCGTGGGCATGAGCAGCGGCGCGGCCATGTGGGCCGCGATCAAAAAGGCAAAAGAGATGAAAGACGGGACGATCGTGGTGATTCTGCCCGACCGGGGAGACCGGTACCTGAGCACGGCCCTGTTCACGTCCGTCTGTGCAAAGTGCCCGCCGTGATCGTGAAGCATGTCTTGAGGCCTTTGCGGAGAGGGGATGTGGAAGCCGTCCCGGCGCTTCGCAGAGGCAGTGCGGTCTCAGGCAGCGGTTTTTTTAAGATACGATGCTATGATGAAATGAAGCAGCCTGTATCTTTCCGCCAGAGACATGTCCAGGTAGAGGGAGCTGTCGATTAAAATACCGATGACCTCTCTTTCCTCATCCTGGGAGCTGGTTGTTTCCACTTGCCCGTTCATATTGCCCACCAACTTTCATATCCTTATTCAATTTAAATGCATTATTTATGCCGTATAAAATAACACATTGAATTTACACGTATGACTGGCAACAAATTTATTTAAGTCAACATAAAGTTGGCAATTTGAGCCATTCAATACGTAATTTTGAACTACGACATTAGTATTGGCACACACAACTTTTTGTCAAAACGTATACGCCTTAAAAAAGACTTGACAAAAGATGTAACTTTGGCTAAACTATGTTTAGTAAATTAACGATTGTTAGTGCTCGCGGAGATCGGCAGGAAGTCATGGGGATCAAGGAAAGGAAAGAACGACAGAAACAGGAAATCAGGCGGCTGGTCCTCGACACGGCAAGAAAACTTTTTCTCGAAGAAGGCTTCGAGAAGGTGACGATCCG
>DASWAB010000031.1:0-5027 GCA_036391375.1 Nitrospirota bacterium | reverse complement strand
GAGGGCGTCAGGAAAATAGACCGGAGCGGGACGCGCTTGTCTTCACAGACGCGGCAACAGTCAGCGGCGCATACGGACAGTAATGCGGAGAAAGACGAGCGGGATTTTCTTCAGGCCATGAAAAAGCTCGGGACGAATTTCCACGATCACGCTGAGGAACCGGAAGCGGAAGAGGAGGGGCGCTGCTCACAGTCGAGCCGCCTGCGGCAGTTAAAACACGGGACCATCCGCATCAGTCAGGAACTCGACCTGCATGGTTTTCTCAAGGACGAGGCGCTCACGCAGCTTGGGCGGTTTATCGCCCACGCCTTCAATCGGGGGCAGAACGCCGTGCTCGTGATTACAGGCAAAGGCCTCAACTCGCCGGAAGGGCCGGTGCTGCAGGGGGCCGTGGCAGAGTGGCTGCGGCAAAAAGGGAAGGGGATGGTGGCGGAATTTTCGGCCGCGCCGAGAGGGCTGGGTGGGAGCGGGGCGTTTGTGGTGTTTTTGAAGAAGAAGTGACCCTATGAAGCGGAAGTCCCCCCCTTGTCTGCTTGCTCCGTTGCGCGGAGTAAAGAAACAAGAGGGGGACCACGTTCAGCTAAGCCGCGCGCCTTGGCTTGGCGGTTTTTAAGTGCAGTTTTTCCCTGATCTCTTCTGCCGAAGCGCTTGTTGCGTACACCGATGTCCCGACATCGAACAACTTCGACGCGCTCAAGCTTCCTACGACAACAGGATCAAGACCCGCATGCTCCGCAAGTTCGGCGGCGGCTTTTAATCCTTCCAGATCATTCCCGGCTATTGGAATCCCGATTTTTTCGCCGCGTTTATTCACTGTTTTTCTGAGGTCTTCAAAATAGACCGTATTGAAAGCCCTTATTATTCGCGCGCCCGGCAGAAGACGGGCCACAAATGCGCCCATGCCGCCCGGGTCCTTTCTTGCCTCTTCTGCGATCGCCCCGTCCCTCTCCGGATAAGGATTCGACGTGTCGATCACGATCTTGTCCTTCAGGGCCTCCTTTGTTGCAGCGTCAAGCCCCGACAAGGCCTTCAAGGGAAGCGACAGCACGACCACGTCTCCGAACGCGATTGCTTCGGCTACGGTCCCGACGCGGGCCCCGGGCCCGGCGGCCCTCACAAGGTCATTGAGCGTACCGGGATGCCGTGAACTATAGAAAACCTTGTAGCCTGCCCTTGCGAGCAGAATGCCGAGATTTCCCCCGATATGGCCTGATCCGACAATTCCAATCCTGTTTATTTTCATATCATTCATCTCCTTTGTTCCCGCACTTGAGCGCACCGCGCCCCTGATGCTGAGCTTTGATTAAAAGATATCACTGCCTCAAAAAATATCAATTCAACAAAAGTACGAAAAAGCGTGAAAGATGATGTTGCGCCAGGAAGGGCATTCTGCTGTTCCTTCTCCCGCAAGACATCTCAGGTGATCATGCTGGATTTTAACCTTTTCACTTTTTGAGGGTCTATACTATCAAATCTTTTATCTGTATATATCCTCACAGAGAAAGGAGGTGAGTTTTCCATGAAGAAATTTCTCGTAGCGGCCCTCGTCGTGGTCGTGACATTCGCGCTGGCGGTTTCCGCGTTCGCGGTTCCGGCCGGCAAGACCGTTGAATTCGACGGCAAGGGCGCGGGCAAAGTGGTATTTGACGGCAAGATACATGCCGGCAAGGGCCTCAAGTGCGCGGATTGCCATCCAGGGCTCTTCAAGATGAAGAAGGGGGCGGATGCCATAACCATGAAGGACCTTAACGACGGGAAGTTGTGCGGCGTCTGCCACAACGGAACCAAGGCCTTTAGCGTGAAGGATGCCGCAAATTGTGCAAAGTGCCACGCAAAGAAATAGCATGGTAAATGAGAGAGAAGTCATCATAACAAAAGCCCTCACGGGTCATCCGTGAGGGCTTTTTATAAGGCGGAATTTTGCATCGCAGGATGTATGAATGTTTGAACGCTTGTGGTATTTTTTCGCGCCGCGGCCGCCATCCTGAAACCGGAACAGCGCGGCAACTACCCCGTCCCCTTCTTCTCCGGCAACCCCAATATCTTCCTGATCTCCTCCCCCTCGATGGTTTCCTTCTCAAGGAGCGCGGAGGCCAGGGTCTTGAGCCTGTCCCGGTTTTCGGTGAGCATCACGCGCGCTTTTTTATAGGCATCGTCCACGAAGCGCTTTATCTCCTGGTCGATCTCTCGCGCCGTGTCTTCACTGTACTCCTTTGCGCCGGAAGGCAGCCCCAGATCGAGGAACAGGGGACGACGTTCCTTTTCAAAGGTGAGCGGCCCGAACTTTTCGGTCATACCGTATTCCGTGACCATGCTGCGCGCAATGTTCGCCGCGCGCTGCAAGTCGTTCTGGGCGCCTGTCGAGACCTCGCCGAAGATGATCTCCTCGGCCACGCGGCCGCCGAGCATCACGCAGAGTTTGTCCTGCAGCTCTGATTTGGTCATCAGGTACCGGTCCTCGGTCGGGAGCTGGAGGGTGTAGCCCAGGGCCGCAATGCCGCGCTGAACGATCGACACGCGGTGCACGGGGTCGGTCGAGGGCAGAAGCTCCGCCACGATGGTATGTCCGCACTCATGGTAGGCCACGGTTTCCTTTTCCTTTTTGTTCATGACGCGCCGCTTCTTCTCGAGCCCGGCGACAATGCGGTCGATGGCCGCCTCGAAGTCCGTCATGTCCACTTCGGTCTTGCCCTTGCGCGCGGCAAGAAGCGCCGCCTCGTTTACGATGTTTGCGAGGTCCGCTCCGACGAATCCCGGCGTGCGGGCCGCAAGCACCGAGATGTCAACGTCTTTCGAAAGCTTGACGCCGCGGATGTGGATCTTCAGGATGTCTTCCCGGTCTTTGATGTTCGGCCGGTCCACGAGCACGTGCCGGTCGAAGCGGCCTGGCCGCAAAAGCGCGGGGTCGAGGATTTCGGGCCGGTTGGTCGCCGCCATAATGATGACGCCCTTGCGCGGATCGAAACCGTCCATCTCGGCCAGGAGCTGGTTCAGGGTCTGCTCACGCTCCTCATGCGCCCCGGCCATGCCGGCGCCCCGCGCGCGGCCCAAGGCATCGAGTTCGTCGATGAAGATGATGCAGGGGGCCTTCTGCACGGCCTGCTGAAACAGATCGCGCACGCGCGACGCGCCCACGCCCACGAACATTTCGACAAATTCCGAGCCCGACATGGAAAAGAACGGCACCTTGGCTTCGCCGGCCACGGCCTTTGACAAGAGCGTCTTTCCGGTGCCCGGCGGCCCGACGAGCAGGACGCCCTTGGGGATGCGGCCTCCCAGTTTCGTGAATTTCTCTGGATGACGGAGGAACTCGATGATTTCCATGAGCTCCTCCTTGGCTTCGTCCACGCCGGCCACGTCGTTAAAGGTGACCTTGACATCGCTCTCGCCGTAGATCTTGGCGCGCGATTTGCCGAAGCTCATGAACGTTTCGCCCGGTCCGCCGGCGCCCATCTTCCGGAACACGACGCTCCAGATGAGCATGAGGACGACAAGGGGGAAGATCCAGGTAAGCAGGAAGTCCCTGAGCCAGTTGTCGGACACTTCTCCGCGATACGAAATGCCGCTGGCGTCGAGATTTTTTACGAGGTCCGGGTCCTCGATGCGCACGACCGTGAAGGGCTTTTCTTTTTCGCCGGCCTTCTCCGCGATGTGGACGCCCTTGATATGGTCCCGCGAGACGACGAGGTCCTTTACTTTTTTCTCAGTGAGAAGGGTCTTGAAGGTGCTGTACGGGACATCCTCGGCCGGGGACTCCGAGAACAGCCGGAACAGGCTGATGAATATGAGGAGCATCAGAAGATAAAGAAAGAGTTGCGGAGTTTTTTTCATTGAAAGACACCTTTGGAGCGCTGCTAATAGCCCCGCCGCCCAGGGCTGTCCGGGTCATAGAGCGGATCTAGCCACGACGGCTTGTCCCACGACGGTTGCCCCCGCTCCCAGAGCCTGATTTCCTTCATAAGAAGAACCGGATAGTTGAACTGCCTGTTTTCGAGCATCGGGCTGGTGGTTCCCTGGACCACGCCCGCTACCGTAATATCCCGGCCGGGTGCGTAGACCATCGGATCGAGAAATCCCGGATAGAAGGCGAGAAAGCGGCCGCCCGCTTTTTGGGTTCGCTGCGGTTTTCCCCAATAGTCAAGCTGTTTCTGGACAACCTCAATCAACGTTCCCTGCTTTTCGTTCGTGATCTGGTCGATAGTGCCTCCGAGGATGAGCAGTTTTCCCCCGAAGGCGTCAGGGTCATTCAGGAGGCTGCCAAACGCTACGTTTCTCTCGGCCTTGTCAGCCAGGGTCGGCGAGATGGCATAGGTGCATCCCTGGCAAAGCAACAGGGAGCACAGCAAGAGAGCGATTCTGTTCACGATCAGCCGCCTCCCCTGTAAAAAATGTTGATATTATGAGGAAGCCCCTTCGGCAGTCGCCCATACCTGCGGCGCCGATCCTCCCCTCATGATTTCCGAAGTTGCATTATCAAGGGGTGCTTAGCTCCTCCCCAGAGCGCCGCCAACAGGTTCTGCCCCTTTGCGTTGTTCCGCTTCCTGCGCGATCTTCTTCCTGATTCCATCGGGAATGTGCAACGCGCTCAGGTCGAAATTCGCCAGCTCGCACGCGAGGAGATTGATCTTGTCGGCATTCTGAAGATGCTTGTTGATAATGATCCGCCGGCTCTCCAAGACCCTGCACGACCCTCCCCGCGACGTCTTGATGTCGTCGTAGGAGACTTTTACCTGAAGGGCTTTTGCGATATTTTCAAGATCGGCAAGCGTGATTTTCATTATACTGTTTTTATTTTAGTATAGCAGAATGGGTTGGGAATGTTAAAGGAAATGCTTTCTGCCCACTCCGGCGGGAATTTCTCTACGTCATCGCTGGCCTTCACGCGGGCGGTACCAATATCCGGCCCGCGTTGAGGGCTCCGCATGCAATCTACGCTTCTTCCTTGTGAATTTCCATGATGCTCACGACGCTGATGTTCGCGTCTTTGAGCGCCTTCTGAACATCCGCGAGCTTCGCATCGGAAACCT